>NZ_JASATG010000007.1:0-213181 GCF_038440195.1 Pseudoduganella sp. OTU4001
GACCGCCCCGCCCCCGAATCGCCGACCGCGTGACCACCTTGGGGTCAGGCTCTTTGGTGGACACGAGCTCGGCTGTTTTGGGTTATGCGGCCTCGGCCACACTGGCTTGGTCGGCGCTGTCGTCGTGGTGGCCGCGGCGCAGCCAGCGCTTGGCGCGTTTGCCGAAGTTGTCGAGGTAGGTGTAGGCTACCGGCACCACCACCAGGGTCAGCAGGGTGGAGGTGATCACCCCGCCAATCACGGCGCGGCCCATCGGCGCTTGCGTTTCGCCGCCTTCACCGAGGCCGATCGCCATCGGCAGCATGCCGAAAATCATCGCCAGGGTCGTCATCAGGATTGGGCGCAGGCGCACCTGTCCGGCATCCATGATGGCTTCATATTGCGGCTTGCCTTCGCGCTGGCCCTGGTTGGTGAAGTCCACCAGCAGGATCGCGTTCTTGGTCACCAGGCCCATCAGCATGATCACGCCAATCACCGAGAACACGTTCAGCGTGGAGCCGGTCACCAGCAGCGCCGCCAGCACGCCGATCAGGGACATCGGCAGCGACACCATGATCGCAATCGGCTGCAGGTAGCTGCCGAACTGGGACGCCAGCACCAGGTAGATGAAGATGACCGCGATGCCCAGCGCCATCATGGCGCCGTTCATGGTTTCCGCCATCTGCTGCGCATTGCCCGCCACGTCGAAGCGCACGCCATCCGGCAGCTTCATGGAATCCATCGCCTTCTTCACGTCGGCGTCGATATCGCCGCCCGGGCGGCCTTCATGCGCGGCGTAGATGGCGACACGGCGCTGCAAGGCCTGGCGCTTCAGCACCTGCGGGCTGAAGGAGGGCACAAAGTCCACCACCTGGCGCAGCGGCACCATGATCGGGTTGCCGTTCGCATCAAGCTTGCTGGAGGCCAGCGACAGGTCGGCCAGGTCGGAGATGCGCTGGCGGCCCGACTTCGGCAGCTGCACATTCACTTCATAGTTCTGGCCATCGCTGGCCAGCCAGTAGCTGACCTGGTCGCCACCCACGAAGGGACGCATGGCGCTGCCGATCTGCTGCACGGTCAGCCCCAGGTCGCTGGCCAGCTCGTTGTTGATCTTGAGCGTGACGGACGGATTGGCGCCTTCCTGGCTGTATTCCAGGTTGGCCACGCCTTTGATCTTGCGCATCTTGGCCATCAGTTCCTGCGCGGTGGCTTCCAGCTTGGCTTCGTCGGTGCCGAGAATGGCGATGAAGATCGGCTTGAAGCCGGACGACTGGATAATGCCGGGCACCGCTGCCAGGCGGGCGCGGATGGCCTGCTCCAGCGCCTCCTGCGAGCGACGCTTGGTTTTCCTGATATCGGTCAGGCGCAGGTTCAGGCGCGTGACGTGGCGGCCTTCCCAGGTGCCGACCGTGGTTTG
The DNA here is from genome assembly GCF_038440195.1 of Pseudoduganella sp. OTU4001. NCBI lineage: Bacteria > Pseudomonadati > Pseudomonadota > Betaproteobacteria > Burkholderiales > Oxalobacteraceae > Pseudoduganella > Pseudoduganella sp. OTU4001. Next base: position 1,397 of record NZ_JASATG010000007.1, read on the forward strand.
CACGGAATCGATTTCGGGGAATTCCTTGAGGATCTTCTCGACCTGCTCCGCCTTGGCGCTGTTGTACTCCAGGCTGGAGCCGACCGGCACCTTGAATTGCAGGTTGATCCAGCCCTGGTCGGTCTTGGGGAACATCTCGCCGCCGATCATCGGAACCAGCAGCAGGCTGCCCGCAAACAGCGCCACGGCGGTGGCCAGGGTCAGCTTGCGCCAGGTCAGCGCCAGGCCGAGCACACGCGCGTACAGCTGGTGCACGTACTCGACCACATGCTCCACCTTCTCCATGAAGCGGCCCAGCCACGGCAGGTACTTGAAGCGGTCCTTGACCGGATCATGCCAGACCGAGGACAGCATCGGGTCCAGCGTAAAGGACACGAACAGCGACACCAGCACCGCCACCGTCACGGTCACGCCGAACTGCAGGAAGAAGCGGCCGATAATGCCGTCCATGAAGGCCACCGGCACGAACACGGCGACAATCGCAAAGGTGGTCGCCATCACCGCCACGCCGATTTCATTGGTGCCGTCCTCCGCCGCCTTGCGGTGGTGCTTGCCGAAGCCCAGGTGGCGCACAATGTTTTCGCGCACCACGATGGCGTCGTCGATCAGCAGGCCAATACACAGCGACAGCGCCATCAGCGTCAGGAAGTTCAGCGTAAAGCCGAAGGCCTTCATTGCGATGAAGGAAGCCAGCACCGAGATCGGCAGCGTCAGGCCGGTGATCACGGTGGAGCGCCAGGAGTGCAGGAAGAAGAACACGATCACCATTGTCAGCACGGCGCCTTCGATGATGGTGCGTTTGACGTTATCCAATTGCGCCTGAACGCGGTCGGCCTGGTTGTCCAGGATGCGCAGCTTGATATCGGCCGGCAGGGTTTTCTGCAGGTTCTCGGCGACCTGGCGCACGCCGTTGCCCACTTCCACCACATTGGCGTCCTGCACCTTGGTCACTTCCATCGAAACGCCGCGTTGGCCGTTGACGCGTGCGATCGACAGCTCCTCCGCCTCGCCATCCACCACATCGGCCACCTGATCGAGATAGACCGGGCCGTTGGCGCGGCGCGCCACGATGATCTTGTTGAATTCGTGGGCTTCTTTCAGCTTGCCCTCGACGCGCACCAGCGATTCCGACACGTCGGCCGAAATGCGTCCGGCCGGCAGGTTGGTATTGGTGGCCTGGATCGCGCGCACCACTTCGTCGACACCCACGCCATGGGCGCGCATATCGGAAGGGCGCGGGATGACCTGCATCTGGCGCTTGGTGGTGCCGGACACGCGCACCTGGCCCACGCCCGGCACGCCCTGGAAGCGCTTGGCGATCAGCTGGTCGGTCATGGTGGACAGCTCGCGCAGGCTGCGCTGGTCCGAAGTCATGACGATGTTGACGATAGGCTGGTCGTTCTCGCCTTCGGCGCGGGCGATGAAGGGCTCTTTCGCCTCGCGCGGGAAGCGTGGGCGGATCAGGGCGATCTTGTCGCGCACGTCCTGCATGGCGCGGTCCATATTGGTGGACAGCTCGAACTCCAGGTAGACGCCGGACTTGCCTTCCCACGAGTTGGCGCGGATGTTCTTGACCCCGCTCACCGTGTTGAGGATGTCCTCGATCGGGCGCGTCAGGTCGTTCTCCACCGCCTCCGGCGAAGCGCCCGGATAGTTGACCTCAATTGCCGCGAACGGGAAGCTCACATTCGGCATGGACTCCACGCCGAGGCCTTTGTACGAGAAAATGCCGAGCACCATCAGCGCCACCATCACCATGGTGGCAAAGACCGGCTGGCGGATCGAGATTTTAGTGATCCACATGGTCGGCTCCCGTCAGCCTTTGTTGGCCGCAGGCGCGGCCGGCTTGCCCGCATGCTGCGCCGCCGGCGCCTGGCCGCCCGGCAGCTTGACCTTGGCGCCCGGCTTCAGACCTTCCAGCTTGGCCACCAGCACCTGGGCGCCGGCCTGCAGGCCTTCACTGATCTCCACCACGCCCTCATCTTCGCTGCGCAAGCCCAGCTTGACCGGCTGCGCCACCACCGCGCCGCCGACAACCGTGTAAACCACCGGCTTGCCCGCTTCCTCGCGCAGGGCGGCCAGCGGCACCACAGGCGCCTCGTGGCCTTTCTCAGTGGTCAGGCTGCCCTTGGCGAACATGCCGCCGCGCAGGGCGCCGTCGCCGTTGGCCACGCTCACATACACCAGCATGGCGCGCGAACCGGTTTCGGTGGTGGGGTTGATGCGCGCCACCTTGCCGGCGAATTCGCGCTTGGCGAAGCCGTCGACATGGAAGCGCACTTCCTGGCCGGCTTTCACGCGCGGGATATCGGTGGCCGGCACCTGCGCTTCCAGCGTCAGCTCATTCAGGCCGACGATGGTGTAGACGGGCATGTCAGGCGCGACTTTATCGCCCGCCTGCACATGACGTTTGGAGATGATCCCGCTGATCGGGGCGCGGATCACGCTGTCGTTCAGCGCGATGCGGGCCAGGTCGACCATGGCGGAAGCAGATTTGACATTGGCGCGCGCCAGTTCGACGGCATTGGCCGTGGTATCGAAGCTGGTCTGCGAAATGAATTTTTGCGACAGCAGGGCGGTCGCGTTGTACTCGTTTTTCTGGGCCATGCTCAGGCGCGCCTGCGCCTCCTCCAGCATGGCTTGCTGTTGCTGCAGGCGCGCTTTCAGGTCGGCCTGGTCGAGGCGGGCCAGCACCTGGCCCTCCTGCACCGCGACCCCTTCGCGCAGCGCGGCTTCCTGCACCTGGCCGGAAACCTTGGACTTGATGGTCGCCTGGCTCACCGGAATCAGCGAGCCGGAGAGCGGAATGCCGACCGACAGCTGGCGCGCCGCAATCGGCGTCACGTCGGCGCTGGCCAGTTCCATCACGGGCTCCTGCTTGGCGGCAGCGCCGGCGTCCTTGGCCGCCGCGGCCGGTTTGGTCTGCGATTTGACGACGGTCCAGCCACCTCCCGCCAGCCCCAGCACAACCAGGCCGATCAGTGGAAGACGCCAGCGGTTTGGGGACTTCAGTGGCACAGGTTGTGGGCTCATTTTTATCTCTTCGTCAATGTTTTCCGCTGGCGCGGGTTGCGATGGTGACACTCTAGGATTTAACAAGTCCAGCAACCATGCAAATGCGATGAAGCGCAAAAACCGCGACCTGGAATGCAAAAAGCGCGCACCAAGCGCACCTTTGATCTAGCGCAAGCGGCGCGCCCGCAAGCTGGCAAAAATGGGACTATAAGTGTCGTTTTCGTGAGTACCAACATGGATACCGCCAGCCCGACGCCAGCCCATGCCGCGCTCGATCTGATCGCGCGCATGGTCGCGGCGCTTGAATTGACGCCGCTGGTGGCGGTGTGCAGTTTCGACCGCGACGGCGTGGTTCAGTTCTGCAACCAGGCATTCACCGACATGCTGGGCGTTCCCTCTGGTACCGTGGTCGGCCAGCGCATTGCCACGCTGCGCTCGCACGGCCAGCGGCAGGGCGAGCATGATGCGCTGGTGGAAGAGATATGGCGCGACGGCCATTCCCCGCCAGCCCGTGACTGGCACGTGACGACCGCCGACGGCCGCGCAATGTGGCTGTATTCAACCTGCGTACCGGTGTGGCATGACGGTGAGCTGGCGCAGATCTTCTGCATGGAAGTGGATATTACGCAACGCCGCAAGGATTTCGATGCCTTGCAGGCGGCCGGCGAAAACTTCCACCACATGTTCGAGCGTTCCAGCGACGCAATCTTTTTGCTGCGCGACGGCGTGGTGGAGGAAGCCAATCCCGCCGCGGTCTGCCTGTTCAAATGTGACGCGCCGGCGCGCCTGGTGGGGCGCAAGCTGCATGATTTCTCGCCGATGAGCCAACCGTCGGGCATGCTGACGGCGGAAGCGGAGGCGCGCCTGACGGAGCAAGCCCGGCATGAAGGCAACGCACGCAGCGAGTGGCACTATGTGGATTGCCAGGGCGAGCTGTTCTGGGCGGAGGTGCTGCTGACCGCCATCGCGCTGGACGGCAGCAGCCTGTTCTACGCCGTGGTGCGCGACATCTCCCAGCGCAAGCAGGCCGAGCGCACCTTGCACCTGGCCGCGCAAGTGTTTGAAAGCAGCCGCGATGCCATTGTGCTGACCGACCGCACGCGGCGCGTCATCGCACTCAACCGCGCATTCACCGTGATTACCGGCTTTGCACCGCAGGACATGCTGGGCAAGCCGGTCAGCCTGTACCGCTCCGGCGTGCATGACGACTCGTTCTACCGCGAAGTCTGGGCCCAGGTGGATGCCAGCGGCCATTGGGAAGGGGAGTCCTGGGGCCGCAAGCAGGATGGCGCCCTGTTCCCTTGCTGGACCAGCCTGAGCGCCATCCGCGACAACGCGGGTCGCGTCAGCAACTATATGGGCACGGTCACCGACATTACCGAACGCAAGAAGAGCGAAGAGCAGACCCGCCACCTGGCCGAGCACGATTTCCTGACCGACCTGCCCAACCGCTTGCTGCTGCTGGACCGCCTGCGCCTGGCGCTGGCGGCGGCGCGGCGCAACCAGTCGGCGCTGGCGGTACTGTTCGTTGACCTGGACCGCTTCAAGATGGTCAACGATACGCTCGGGCATGCGGTGGGCGACCGGCTGCTGAAGGAGGTGGCCTGCCGCCTGGTGCATTGCGTGCGGGAGGCCGATACCGTCAGCCGCCAGGGCGGAGACGAGTTCATCATCGTGCTGTCGGACATGGCCGGGCCGGGCGGTGCGGCGCATGCGGCGGAGACGGTGCTGCGGGCGCTGGAGCAGGAGTTCGTGCTGGGCGCGCACATCGCGCATATTTCCGGATCGATCGGCATTGCCATGTATCCGTCGGATGGCGAGGCGATCGATGACCTGCTGAAGCATGCGGATATTGCGATGTACCACGCCAAGCAGGAGGGCCGCAACGGCTACCAGTTCTTCAGCCGCGAGATGAATGCCCGCATTGTCGAGCGCTCCGGACTGGAACAGAGCTTGCGGCGCGCGCTGGCCGAGCAGCAGTTTGAACTGGCTTTCGAGCCGGAGGTGGATATTGCCAGCGGTGCGGTGGTGGGGATGGAGGCGCTGGTGCGCTGGCGGCATCCCGAGCTGGGCTTGCTGTTGCCGGAGCGCTTTATCGATGTTGCGACCGAGGCCGGCATGATTGTCGCGATCGGCAATTGGGTGCTGCAAGCGGCCTGCCGCCGCGCCCGGGCATGGATGGATGAAGGACGTGAGCTGGTGGTGTCGGTCAACCTGGCGCCGGCGCAGTTCGTCCACAAGGACTTGCTCGACTGCGTGGGCGATGCGCTGCACGCGGCGGGCCTGCCGGCGCGGCTGCTGGAGCTGCAGCTGACCGAGGCCATGCTGATGCAGGCCGGCGCCAAAGCCGGCCCGGCGCTGGCCTGCTTGCGCGGGCTGGGTGTACGGCTCTCCATCGACGACTTCGGCACCGGCTACTCGCGGCTGGGACAGCTGAAGGACAGCCCGATCGACAAGCTCAAGATCGCGCAATCGTTTTTCGAAGACGGCGCCGCCGACGCCACCGCCATCCGCACCATCATCGCCATGGCGCGCAGCCTGGACATGACCGTGATCGCCGAAGGCGTCGAAACCGAATCCCAGCTCCAGCTGCTGCGCGAGCTCGGCTGCGACCAGTTCCAGGGCCACCTCGCCGCCAGCTCACCCGGAGCCTGGCCATGACGCTCGAGTCAGTCGCCAGCCGCATCCTCAGGCGGTCACGGATGGTGCCATTTGGTCGACGCGCTGCGGCAGTTGACCCGGCCGGCAGAGGCGCCGGCCAAGCGGCCGATTGGCTTCGTCACGCCTGAAGAAAAGCCCGCTAGCGCAGCCGCAGCCGCACCAGCACCTGCCCGTGGTCGGAAACTTCGGGACGCTCCTGGCGCAAGTGGTCGTTGAAGTAGCTGACGTCCAGCACCTCGCCAATCGCGCGTGGCGAGGCGGGGTTGAATTCCTCCGACACCAGCACGTGGTCGATGGTGGAGTAGTGGCCTTCGTGGATGCTGGTATAGGCCACATGCCGCAGGTGGTCCTGCCGCAGTTGGATCTGGTTGGCGTCATACATGCGGCCGCGCCGCTCGTCGCCCGGCATCATGCCGCCGCCGTTGCCCAAAACAATGGTGGTGGTCACCGCATCGGCGGTGTCGTTGAAATCCCCCAGCACAATGCAAGGCCGGCGCGTCTCGCGCATCATCTTGCTAAGCAGCACACGCAGCGCCACCGCCTCCGTCCCGCGCCACACCAGCGAGCGCAGGCTGGCCATGGCCAGGTGCAAAGGATCTTCCGCCGTATCGCCGCTGCGATAGTCCGGCCGGCGCGATTTCAGGTGCACCACGATCACATCCACCACCACCTCGTTCGGCAGCATCACCTTGGCATGCAAAGGCGCGCGCGCAAAGCGGTCCGAATCGCCGACGCCGGAGTCGGCCGGCACGCCTTCCGGGAAATTGGCATACACCTCCGGCGCACCAATCAGGGGCAGGCGCGACACCAGCGCCACATTGGGCGTCAGACGGGAAGCGTGGGGATCGGGGTCGAAACCGGCGTGCACCGCATCGCGGTATTTGCGGGTGCGCGACAGGACGTCGAGCAGGGATGCCTGGGAGAAGATTTCCTGGAAGCCGACCACGTCGGCGTCGAGCTGGTCCAGCTGCTGCGCGGTCCACTCCGCCTTCGCTTCGTACTCCTGCTCCGTCAGCGGCAGCAGGTTGTCGTACAGTTTCGCCCCCGGCGGGGCAAGGTTGCAGACGTTGAAGGTGGCAAAGCGGATTTCTTGCTGCATAATGAGAAACTCCTCTATGGCACTAGCGTATCACGGCATGGCAAAAAAAGAGCACATTTCCGAAACTCCCGCGACAGCTTTGCTACGCAAGCACAAAGTCGCATTTTCCGAGCATCCTTATGAGTACGAAGAGCATGGCGGCACCTCCGTATCTTCGCGCGAACTAGGGGTCGAAGAACATCATGTAGTGAAAACCCTGGTCATGCAGGACGAAGCGGCCAAACCGCTGATCGTGCTGATGCACGGCGACTGCAAAGTCTCGACCAAGAACCTGGCGCGCAATATCGGCTGCAAATCGGTCGAACCCTGCAAGCCCGAGGTGGCGCAGCGCCATTCCGGCTATATGGTGGGCGGCACCTCGCCGTTCGGCACCAAGAAAGCGATGCCGGTGTATGTGGAAGAAAGCATCCTCGGCCTGGAAACGATTTATATCAATGGCGGCCGGCGCGGCTTCCTGATCGGCATCAAGCCGGGCGTCCTGAGCGAAGTGCTAGGCGCCAAGCCGGTGCACTGCGCCTTGGCTGATTGACAATATTGCATCCGCGCGGGATGGTGTATAGTCGCAGCCCATATAAAAACAACGATTCCCCGGGGGGATTATGACTACTTTGCTTTTGATTATTGCCGCCTACCTGATTGGCTCGATTTCCTTCGCCGTGGTGGTGAGTAAGTTCTACGGCCTGGCCGACCCGCGCACTTATGGCTCCGGCAACCCGGGCGCCACCAATGTGCTGCGCAGCGGTAACAAGGGCGCCGCCATCTGGACCCTGCTCGGCGACGCCTTCAAGGGCTGGCTGGCCGTGTTCCTGGTCGACCACTTCCAGCAGCAGCTGGGCCTGGGCGAGCAGGCCGACCAGACCATCGCCCTGGTGGCGATTGCCGTCTTTATCGGCCACCTGTGGCCGGTGTTCTTCAAATTCGTCGGCGGCAAAGGCGTGGCCACCGCGCTGGGCGTGCTGCTGGCCCTGAACGTCTGGCTCGGCCTGGCGACCCTGGTCACCTGGCTGGTGGTGGCGTACGCCTTCCGCTATTCCTCGCTGGCGGCCCTGATCGCCTCCGTTTTCGCACCGTTCTACTATGGCCTGCTGTTCGGCGCCGAGCCGCAACTGGCCGCCGTTTTGGCCATGAGCGGTTTGCTGATTTGGCGTCATGCCAAAAATATTGCTAACCTGATTGCTGGCAAGGAAAGCCGCATCGGCAGCAAAGCCAAGAAAAAGGCCTAGACATCATGACCATCACCCCGATCCGCATCGACTTCGTTTCCGACGTCTCCTGTCCCTGGTGTGCGATCGGGCTGAACAGCCTGGAAGTAGCGCTGTCGCGTCTGGGCGACAGCGTCCAGGCGCAAATCCACTTCCAGCCCTTCGAGCTGAACCCGCACATGGTGCCGGAAGGGCAGGACATCACCGAGCACCTGCGCCAGAAATACGGCGCCAGCCCCGCCCAGCAGGAACAAACCCGCGAAATGATCCGCCAGCGCGGCGCCGACGTCGGTTTCGACTTTGGCGTGGGCATGCGCAGCCGGATTTACAACACTTTCGACGCCCACCGCCTGCTGCACTGGGCCGGTGAGCATGGCAATCCCGCCTTGGCGCAGCGGGCATTAAAGCGCGCCCTGTTCGACGCCTATTTCACGCGCGGCCAGGACCCCAGCTCGCGCACGCTGCTGGTGCAACTGGCCGGCAAGGTCGGCCTGGACGAGGCGGAAGCGGTGCAAGTGCTGGCATCTGGCCGCTACGCTCAGGAAGTTCGTGATATGGAGCATTTCTACCAGCGCAACGGCATCCAGTCGGTGCCGGCCGTGATCATCAACGAAACCCACCTGATTTCTGGCGGGCAACCACCGGACGCCTTCGAGCGGGCGCTGCGGCAAATAGTGGCTTTAAAATAACACTATTATCTGTGATACAACCTTGTTACACTGCGGGGGAGTATCACGGGAGAGCTAGCATGTCCGCCGCAGAACAAACGATCACGACGCTGTACCCCCGGCCAACGGACGACCAAAGCCGCCTGGCCGCGCTGCACCGCTACGACGCCCTCGAGGCGACCTCGGGCGACGATTTCACTTTCCTGACCGAGCTGGCCGCCAAGGTCTGCGACGTTCCCTACGCCTTCATATCGCTGGTCGACGCCGACCGCGTGTTCGTCAAATCGTTCAGTGGCCTGGACGTGCAAAGCCTGCCGCGCGGGCAGTGCTACTGCTCGCTGGCCGTGCTGGGCGACGACGCCACCGAAATCTGCGACCTGAGCAAGGACGCCCGCACCGCCCACATGCCGCTGACGGTCGAAGCGCCGTATATGCGCATGTACAGCAGCGTGCCGCTGGTCTCCAGCGACGGCTACGCGATCGGCACCCTGTGCGTGATGAACACCAAGGCCGGCTGCCTGTCCACCGCCCAGCGCGAAATGCTGCGCAAGCTGGCGCGCCAGGTCATGGCCCTGCTCGAGCTGCGCGCCAACGAGCGCGCGCTGAAGTCCTCGATGGACGAGCTGGAAATGCTGGCCACCACCGACGAGCTGACCGGCCTGCACAACCGCCGCTCCCTGATGAACCGCCTCAAGTTCGAAGTCGCCCGCACACGCCGCTTCCGCACCCCGCTGTCGGCGGTGATGGTGGACGTCGACCACTTCAAACGCATCAACGATGAGTATGGCCACCAGGTCGGCGACGAAGTGCTGGCCGCTGTCGGCCGCCTGGTGCGCGAGAACGTGCGCGTGATTGACGTGGCCGGACGCTACGGTGGCGAAGAATTGTGTATCCTGTTGCCGAACACGCCGCTCGAAGGCGCGCGCAAGTTCGCAGAAACGTTACGGTCGCGGATCGAAGCCCAGGTGCACAGCGCCGGGACGCGCGCGGTAGCGGTGACGGCCAGCCTCGGCGTCGGCTCCTTCAACCATATGGACATTGATGACGCCGAAATGCTGCTGAAGCAAGCCGATGCCGCGCTCTACCGCGCCAAAGCCAACGGCCGCAACCGGGTGGAAGGTTGAACAGGATAGGAGCAGGGAATGCCGAAGGCAATCTGGAATGGCGCAGTGATCGCAGAAGCGGATAGCACTGAAGTAGAGATCGTCGAACACAACATCTATTTCCCGCCCACGCGGGTCAAGCAAGAGTTCTTACAGCCCAGCACGCACACCACCCTGTGCCCGTGGAAAGGCGTCGCCAGCTACTACAACGTGGTAGTGGACGGCAAAGTCAACGCCAACGCCGCCTGGTACTACCCGGCCCCCAAAGAAGCCGCCGCCAACATCAAAGACCGCATCGCCTTCTGGCACGGCGTTGAGGTCCAGCACTAATTGTCCATCCTGGGGTCAGGAACGAATCGCGACATTTATATTCTTGCAGAAATAAATGTCGCAATTCGTTCCTGACCCCAAAGCGGACATTTCTTTCTGATGGACAATATTACGCATTCCGTTGTTGGGCTGGGCGTGGGGGAGCTGGTGCAGCGCTCGCTGCGGCCGGAGTTGGATCCTGCGCGGCAGCAGACGCGGCATCGCTTGCTGTTGACCGCGTGTGCGGTGGCGAGCAATTTTCCTGACCTGGACCTGGTGTTTACCAAGCTGGCGCCGGCGCCGCTAGGCTATCTGCTCCATCACCGGGGACACACGCATACCTTGCTCTACCTGATCCCGCAGGCGCTGCTGCTGTTGGCGCTGCTGTGGGCGCTGTGGCCGAATGCGCGCGCCCTGCTGCGGGAGAGCAGCGCGGCGCGGCGCGGGCTGGCATATGCGCTGGCGGCGGGCTTCCTGCTGCACCTGGGTATGGATTTCATGAACAATTACGGTGTTCATCCTTTCTATCCGTTCAGCGGTGCCTGGTATTACGGGGACCTGGTCTATATCATCGAGCCGGTGTTCTGGGTGGCGTTCGGTGTGCCGCTGGCGATGGCGACGCCGTCGCGCCGCGGCAGGATCGTGCTGCTGGCCGTTCTGCCCGTGGTGCTGCTTTACGTGACCCTGCATGGCTATCTGTCCTGGGCTTCGTTCGCGGCGCTGACGGCGCTCGGCGCGGCGGTGGCGGCGCTGCGCTTCATGCATATGCATAGCCGTCGTGCGCTGCTGCTGGCGCTCGGCGTGGTGCTGGCATTCGTGGGTGTGCAGGCCTCGGCCTCCTACAAGGCGCGCCAGGCGGTGACGGCGGCCCTGGTGCTGCAGGACCCGCAGGCGCGCGTGCTGGATGTGGCGCTTACCGCGTTCCCTTCGCAGCCTTTGTGCTGGAGCTTTACTTCGATTGAATCGGATGGAAAGCAGTACTTGCTGCGGCGCGGGCATTTGAGCCTGGCGCCCGGCTGGCTGCCGCCGCGTGCTTGTCCCGCGGCCCTGTCGGTGGGTGTGGCGCAGGAGCTCGCGGGCACGGTGCCCGGCGTGCTGGTGTCCGGTTCGTGGGCCGGCAATGTGGCGGCCTTGCGCGAGCGGGCTGCCACCGATTGCCAGCTGGCTGCCTGGCTGCGTTTTGCGCGCATGCCGGCGGTGGATGAGGACCAGGCCAGTGACCTGCGCTTCGCCAGCACCCCGCGCGGCAACTTCACCACGCTGATGCTGGCCTCGAAACCGCATTGCCCGTTCGCGGTGCCCCAGTGGGGGCAGCCGCGCGCGGACTTGCTGGGCCGCCCTTAAGCCGCTAGCTTGGCCTCCGTCTCGAAGTCGGTCGACAGGGCCAGCTCCTTCCACTGCGCCAGCTCGCGCTCGACCTGCTGGTGCTTCTCGTAAGCGCGGGCTACGGCGTCGCTGCCCAGTTGCAGGCGCAGCGGCGGTTGTGCTGCGTCGGCCAGTTTCAGCATCGCTTGCGACAGCTTGGCTGGATCGCCGGGCTGCGCGTGGTTGGCGCCGGCGGCGAAGGTGCGCATGGCGCCGACCGTGTCCTTGTAATCCTCGATGCGTGCCTGGGTTTCCACCAGCGATGTCGCGTCGAGGAAGTCGGTGCGGAAGAAGCCCGGTTCCACCACGGTGACGTGCACGCCCAGCGGGGCCAGTTCCTGCGCCATCGCTTCACTCAGGCCTTCCACCGCGAACTTGGTGGAGCCGTAGACGCCCCAGCCGTGGTAAGCCTGGTAGCCGCCCAGCGAGGAGATATTGATCACGTGCCCGCTGCGCTGCTTGCGCATCACCGGCAGCACGGCGCGGCTCACGTTCAGCAGGCCGAAGACGTTGGTCTCGTAATTGCGGCGCACTTCCTCCGCCGAGGTTTCCTCGACCGCGCCGAGGATGCCGTAGCCGGCATTATTCACCAGCACATCGATGCGGCCGAAGCGTTCGATGGCGGCTTGCGCGGCGACGACTGCTGCCGCTTCCTTGGTGACATCCAGCTGCACCGGCAGCAGCTCTGGATGCACGCCCAGCGCATCGACAATCGCTTGCGGGTTGCGGGCGGCTGCTACCACGGAGTCGCCGCGCGCCAGGGCGTCGCGTGCAATCAGCAGGCCGAAGCCACGGGATGCGCCAGTAATGAACCAGACTTTGTTTGCCATGATCTTGCTCCTTCAGGGTGGGTGGTTGGTGAAGGGAATATTAGGCGCCGCAATGCTGCTACACTAGCCATGGTAAAGGTGATTGATATTCAACTTTCAGTTGTAAATAATGGATAAGGCGCGCGTTATCACTCTCTTCATCGGCGTCGTGCACGCCGGCAGCTTCAGCCAGGCGGCGGTGGATGCCGGCCTGTCCGCGCAGGCGGTCAGCAAGGCGATCCGCCAGCTGGAGGAATACCTCGGCGTGCGCTTGTTCCACCGCACCACGCGCAGCCTGAGCCTGACCGACGAGGGCCAGCGCCTGTTCGAACTGGCCAATCCCGGCCTGCGCCTGCTGGACGAAGCGCTGGACCATGTGCAGAACAGCCGCGAAGCGGTGGACGGCATGATCCGCATCGCCGCACCCACCTCGCTGGGCACGGTGATGCTGTCGCCGCTGCTGCGCGAATTCCAGGAGCTGTATCCAAGCGCGCATTTCGACATGTTGTTCGACGACCATTTCACCGACCTGATTGAATCGAAAATCGACGTCGGCTTCCGCGCCGGCAATCCGCCCGAGCGCAACCTGGTAGCGCGCCAGCTGGGCCGCATCCCGCTGTATATCTGCGCCGCGCCCGAGTACATCGAACGCCACGGCGCGCCGCGCACGGTGGAGGATTTGCAGCAGCACCGCTGCACCGGCTTCCGCCAGCCGAACACGGGCCGCGTGATACCGTGGGAGCTGAAAGGGCAGGGCGGCACCGTCTACCAGGACGTGCCCTGCGTGGCGACCTTCAATACCGCCGAGGGGGAAGTGGAAGCGGTGCGCGCCGGCGTCGGCATCGGCCAGCTGGCGCTGTACATGGTGGAGCGCGACCTGGCGGAGGGTAGGCTGGTGCACCTGCTGCCAACCCATGTGACAGCGAATGCCGCCGTTTACATGTACTATCCGCAGCGCAGCCGCATGCCGATGCGCGTGCGGCACTTTATCGACTTCATGGTGAAACGCAAATGGACCGCCTTTACCTGATGACCGTCTACGTGGCCGTGGCCGAGGAGCAGGGCTTCGCGGCCGGCGCTCGAAGGCTCGGCATGTCGCCGCCCGCCGTGACGCGCGCCATCGCGTCGTTGGAAGAGCGGCTGGGCGTGAAACTGCTGGACCGCACCACGCGCCACGTGCGCGTCACCGAAGCGGGCCAGCGCTACCTGGATGATGCGCGCCGCATCATCGCCGAAGTCGACGAGGCCGACGATGCGGTCGCCGGCATCAATGCCGCGCCGCGCGGCCACCTGACTATAACGGCGCCGGTGCTGTTCGGCCGCCTGTACGTGATTCCGGGCATCGTGGCGTACCTTGAGCGTTATCCGGACATGAATGTCTCCACCGTGTTCGTCGACCGCGTGACCAACCTGCTGGAAGAGGGCATCGACATCGGCATCCGCATCGGCGAGCTGCCCGATTCGAGCATGCGCGCGATCCATGTCGGCCAGGTGCGGCGCGTGATCGTGGCCGCGCCAGCCTACCTGGAGCAGCATGGCGCGCCGCGTACGCCGCAGGAACTGGAGCAGCACGCCATCGTCGCCTCGTCCGGCTCCAGCGTGCCGCCCGACTGGCGTTTCCAGCATGGCGGCAGCACGCAATCGCTGCGCGTCAAGCCGCGCCTGGGCGTGAACAATAACGATTCGGCGATCGAGGCGGTACGCAGCGGCTTTGGCATCGCGCGCCTGCTGTCCTACCAGGCGGCCAGCCTGCTCGACTCTGGTGAGCTGGTGGAAGTGCTGCAGGATTACGCCACGCCGGCGGTACCCATCCACATCATCCATCGCGACAGCCGCCAGGGCTCGACCCGCATCCGCAGCTTCGTCGACCTGATGGCAGAGCGTTTGCGCACCGATATGAGGCTTCAGCCGGTGCGTTGACGCCGCCTATTGGTGCGGTGCACAACGACGGTGCTGCCTTTTTCACACCTCTGCCCCGTAAAGCAGGGTGGCACGGTGCTTGCAATATCCCCATTATTTACTTACGGGGATAGTCATGGATCACACGTTCAGCCTTACCCGTCGCCGCCTGCTGGCAGCTGGTGCGGCGACCGCTCTGTCGAATTACGCCTGGGCTGCAGGCTCCGACAAGCCGGAGAAGGAAGAAGTCAAAGTCGGCTTCATTCCCCTGACGGACTGCGCCTCGGTGGTGATGGCGTCGGTACTGGGCTTCGACAAGAAGTACGGCATCAAGATCGTCCTGAGTAAGGAAGCTTCCTGGCCCGGCGTGCGCGACAAACTGGTGAACGGCGAGCTCGATGCGGCACATGTGCTGTATGGCCTGGTGTATGGCGTGCACCTGGGCGCCGGTGGCCCGAAGAAGGACATGGCGGTGCTGATGAACCTTAACCACAACGGCCAGGCCATCACGCTGTCGAAGAAGGTGGCCGATAAGGGCGCCGTCGATGGCGCCTCGCTGGCAAAACTGATGCGCACCGACCAGCGCGAATACACGTTCGCGCAAACCTTCCCGACCGGCACCCACGCCATGTGGCTGTACTACTGGCTGGCCGCGCACGGCATCAACCCGATGCAGGACGCCAAGATGATCACCGTGCCGCCGCCGCAGATGGTGGCCAATATGCGGATCGGGAATATGGACGGCTTCTGCGTGGGCGAACCATGGAACCACCGCGCCATTGTCGACGGCATCGGCATCACGGCCACCACCACGCAGGAGATCTGGCGCGACCATCCGGAGAAGGTGCTGGGCACCAGCGCCGAGTGGGTAATGAAGTATCCGAACACCGCGCGCGCCCTGGTGGCGGCAGTACTGGAGGCTGGCCGCTGGATCGATGCCTCGCTATCGAACAAGGTGAAAATGGCCGAGACCATCGCCGACAAGTCGTATGTAAATACCTCGGTCGATGTGATCAACCAGCGCATCCTGGGCCGCTACCAGAACGGGCTGGGCAAGACCTGGGACGATCCGAATTACATGAAGTTCTTCAACGACGGCGCGGTGAACTTCCCCTACCTGAGCGATGGCATGTGGTTCCTGACGCAGCAGAAGCGCTGGGGCTTGCTCAAGGCCGAGCCGGACTACCTGGCCGTCTCCAGGCAAGTCAACCAGATCGACGTATTCAAGGACGCCGCGGCCATGGCCAAGGTGAGTGTTCCGAAGTCGCCGCTGCGCAGCGTGAAGATGATTGATGGCGCGGTTTGGGATGGCAAGGATCCCAAGGCGTATGCGGCCTCGTTCAAGATCAAAGCGTGAAGGGAGGACGTATGAGTGCAGTCTATGGAAAGATTGTTGGCACGGCGCCACCTGCCAGCGCACCACTGACCGCGCGCGACGCGGCGCGGGAGAGCGCGCTCCAACGGACAGCGGAGGCACTTGCGGCGGCGGGCGTGGGGGCAGGCCCTGACGCGCCATCGCGCAGCGCACGGCTGGCGGCCAAGGGCATCAACCTGACGCCGGCGAGCGAGCGCCTGCGCCCGATCGTCATGAAAGTGCTGCCGCCGCTGCTGGGCCTTACGCTGCTGGTGCTGGCGTGGCAAATCCTGGCGCTGCGCAACGCCGGCTTCCCGACGCCGCTTGAGACCTGGCACGAGGCGGTGAAGCTGTTCGCCGACCCGTTCTACCGCAAGGGCCCGAACGACCAGGGCATCGGCTGGAACATACTGGCCTCGCTGCGGCGCGTGGCGCTGGGCTTCGGCATGGCGGCGCTGGTCGGCATTCCGCTCGGCTTCCTGATCGGCCGCTTCAGCTTTGTGTACGGCATGTTCAGCCCTCTGATCAGCCTGCTCAAGCCCGTGTCGCCGCTGGCCTGGCTGCCGATTGGGCTGCTGGTGTTCAAGGCCGCCGATCCCGCCGCCATCTGGGCCATCTTCATCTGCTCGATCTGGCCGATGATCGTCAACACCGCCGTCGGCGTGCAGCGCGTGCCGCAGGACTACCTGAACGTGGCGCGCGTGCTGAACCTGTCGGAATGGAAGGTGGCGACCAAGATCCTGCTGCCGTCTGTGCTGCCCTACATGCTGACCGGCGTGCGGCTGGCGATCGGCACCGCATGGCTGGTGATCGTCGCCGCTGAAATGCTGACCGGCGGCGTGGGCATCGGCTTCTGGGTATGGGACGAATGGAACAACCTGAATGTGCCGCACATCCTGATCGCGATTGGCGTGATCGGTATGGTCGGTTTGCTGCTGGAGCTGGCGCTGGTGGCGCTGGCCAAAGCCTTCAGCTATGAGGAGAAATGAGATGGCCGCAAAGTTCATCGATATCAGCCGGGTCGAAATGCGCTTCGGCCAGTTCCACGCGCTGCGCGACATCAACCTGACGGTGGAGCAGGGCGAATTCATCACGCTGATCGGCCACTCCGGCTGCGGCAAGTCCACCTTGCTCAACCTGGTGGCCGGCCTGACGCGGCCCAGCGGCGGCGTGCTGGTGTGCAGCGGCCGCGAAATCGCCGGCCCGTCGCCCGAGCGCGCGGTGGTATTCCAGAACCATTCCCTGCTGCCCTGGCTGACCTGCTTTGAAAACGTCTACCTGGCCGTGGAGCGCGTCTTCGCCGGCAAGGAAAGCCGCGCGCGGATGGATGAACGCACCTGGCAGGCGCTGGAACTGGTGGGCCTGGCCACAGCGGGCGGCAAACGCCCCAACGAAATTTCCGGCGGCATGAAGCAGCGCGTCGGCATCGCCCGCGCGGTCTCG
This sequence comes from Pseudoduganella sp. OTU4001, assembly GCF_038440195.1. Classification (NCBI taxonomy): domain Bacteria; kingdom Pseudomonadati; phylum Pseudomonadota; class Betaproteobacteria; order Burkholderiales; family Oxalobacteraceae; genus Pseudoduganella; species Pseudoduganella sp. OTU4001. The sequence continues at coordinate 18,324 of NZ_JASATG010000007.1, forward strand.
ATGGAGCCCAAGGTGCTATTGATGGATGAACCGTTCGGCGCGCTCGACGCGTTGACGCGCGCCCACCTGCAGGACGAGTTGATGCGCATCGTCGCCAGCACCGGCGCCACCGTCGTGATGGTGACGCACGACGTGGATGAAGCGGTGCTGCTGTCCGACCGCATTGTGATGATGACCAACGGCCCGGCCGCCACCATCGGCGACATCGTCAAGGTGCGGCTGGCGCGCCCGCGCGAGCGCCTGGCGCTGGCGCAGGATCCGCTCTACCTCGAGTACCGGACCAGCGTGCTGGAATTCCTCTACCAGCGCCAAGGCCGCCCGGCACAACGTGTTGCTGCATAGCAACGTACAAAAGTGTGGCAGTAGTGCTGCTCTGCTGCTACATTGTGGTCTATACAAATGGAGACAAGAAATGAACACCGAAGTACAGCAGCACCAAGTTGTCAAAGACGCAAATCGCCATGAACTTGCAAGGAAGCAAATCGACCTGCACGGTGCAGGGATGCGCACCGGCATCGTTGCCGGCCTGCTGGCCCTGGTGGGCCTGAGCGCCTGGCTTCTGGCTTAACGTTTAGATAACCCGCAGTTCGTCCAGCGGCCAGCGCGGACGGACGTTGAAGGAATAATCCCGCTGCGCCGCTTGAGGATTGATCTTCAGGCGCATGGCGCCGGCGAAGGCAATCATCGCCCCGTTGTCGGTGCAGAATTCCAGTTCCGGGTAATAGACCTTAAAGTGTTTCTTTTTGGCTGCCGCGTTCAGCGACGCGCGCAGCTGCGCGTTCGCGCCCACGCCGCCGGCGATCACCAGGCGTTTCAGGCCGGTCTGCTTGAGGGCGGACAGGCATTTCGCCGTCAGCACATCGACAATCGCATCCACGAAACCGCGCGCGATATTGGCCTTGTCCTGCTCGCAGACATTGGCCGCGCCGCCGTTATTGTTCACCACCGTCAGCACCGCCGTCTTCAGGCCCGAGAAGGAGAACATCAGGTCCTTCGAGTGCAGCATGGGGCGCGGCAGCTTGTACGCTTCCGGATCGCCGAATTCCGCCAGGCGCGAAATGGCCGGCCCGCCGGGATAGCCCAGGCCGAGCAGCTTGGCCGACTTGTCAAAAGCTTCACCCGCCGCATCGTCCAGCGTTTCGCCCAGCAGCTCGTACTGGCCGACGCCGTCCACCCGCATCAGCTGCGTGTGGCCGCCGGAGACCAGCAGCGCCACGAAGGGGAATTCAGGCGGCTCGCTGGCCAGCAGCGGCGACAGCAGGTGGCCTTCCAAGTGGTGCACACCCAGCACCGGCTTATCCAGCGCCATGCCGAGCGAGCAGGCGATGGCCGAACCGACCAGCAGGGCGCCGGCCAGGCCTGGGCCCTGGGTGTAGGCGATGGCGTCGATATCCTGTGCAGCCATGCCGGCCTTGGACAGGGTTTGCTCCAGCAGCGGGATGGCGCGGCGGATATGGTCGCGCGAGGCCAGTTCCGGCACCACGCCGCCGTATTCCTCGTGCATCGCCACCTGCGAGTGCAGGGCGTGCGACAGCAGGCCGCGCTCCGTGTCATACAGGGCCAGGCCGGTTTCGTCACAGGAGGATTCAACGCCGAGAACGATCATCGTTTGGAGCAAAATTAAAAGGGGAATCCGCCATTGTAAAGGAAAGTGCGGCGGTGTATCGTGCTTTGCATGAGCCATACCGCCGAAGTCGCGTGGTTCCGCCACGACGCAAAATTCACCGATAACCGCTACAGCCGCTTGCATAAGTGGACTTTTGACGGCGGCACCGTGGTGCCGGGATCGTCCTCGCCACACGTGGTGAAGGTGCCTTTGTCCGACCCGAGCGCGGTCGATCCGGAGGAGGCGTTCGTTGCCTCCCTGTCAAGCTGCCATATGCTGTGGTTCCTAAGCCTTGCGGCGCGGGACGGCTATGTGGTCGACAGCTATGTCGACGCGGCGGAAGGGGAGATGAAGGATGGCTGGATCGCCGTGGTGACGCTGAAGCCGGTGGTGGCCTTCTCGGGCGAGAAGGTTCCCACCGACGCGGAGCTGGACCGGCTGCACCACGAAGCACATGGGGAGTGCTTCCTGGCGCGCTCGGTCAAGTCCGAGATACGTATTGAGGGCAGCTGGCGCTATTAAGGACGGGCGCGCAGCTCGCGGTCAGCCTCGCGCAGCACGTGAGCGGTGGTGTCCCAGTCGATGCAGGCATCAGTCACCGAGCAGCCGTATTTGAGTTCGGACAGGTTGGCCGGAATCTTCTGGTTGCCCGCCACGATATTCGACTCGATCATCACGCCCATGATGGACTGGTTGCCGTGCACGATCTGGTTGACCACATCGGTCATCACCAGCGGCTGCAACTCCGGCTTCTTGTACGAGTTGGCGTGCGAGCAATCGATCACGATATTGGCCGGCAGCTTGGCCTTCGCCAGCGACTGCTCCGCAATCGCCACCGACACCGAATCATAGTTAGGACGTCCATCGCCGCCGCGCAGCACCACGTGGCCGTGCGGATTGCCGCGCGTACGCACCACCGACACCGTGCCCTGGCTGTTAATCCCCAGGAAGGCGTGCGGGTTGGCCGCCGACAGGATGGCGTTGATGGCGATACCGATATCGCCATCGGTACCGTTCTTGAAGCCCACAGGGGTCGACAGGCCGGACGACATTTCGCGGTGGGTCTGCGATTCCGTGGTACGGGCGCCGATGGCGGTCCAGGCGATCAGGTCCCCCAGGTACTGCGGCGAAATCGGGTCCAGCGCCTCGGTCGCGGTTGGCAGGCCCAGTTCGCAGACATCGAGCAGGAACTGGCGCGCCTTCAGCATGCCCTCGTCCACGCGGAACGAGTCGTCCATATACGGATCATTGATATACCCCTTCCACCCCGTGGTCGTGCGCGGCTTCTCGAAATACACGCGCATTACCAGCAACATCGTATCCTTGACCTCTTCCTGCAGCGCCTTCAGGCGGCGCGCATAGTCCAGGCCCGCCACCGGGTCATGGATCGAGCAAGGGCCTACCACCACGAACAGGCGCTTGTCCTTGCGTTCCAGGATGGCGCGCAGGTCGGCGCGGCCCTTGGTGACGGTGTCGGAAGCCTTTTCGGTCAGCGGCAGTTTCGCATGCAGCTCCTCTGGGGTAGGCATGGATGCGAAGGAAGTAACGTTAATGTTTTCGAGGTTTTGGGCAATCATGATCAGTCTGCTTTTAACTGGGTTTTTACTACGGGGGTCTAACAGTGTAGCCGAAATGCCGTAAACTGGCTGAATGACGACTAAACAAGCTTTCCACGCCGCCCCGTTCATCAAGGAGATCGGCCGCGGCGCCAAGGGCGCCCGTAGTATGAGCCGCGAGCAGGCCCATGAATTGTGGAGCGCCGTCCTCGATGGACGCGTATCCGACCTCGAACTGGGTGCCATCCTGCTATCGATGCGGATCAAGGGCGAATCGGTGGACGAGCTGGAAGGCATGCTGGAAGCGGCCGAAGCCTCGTTCGACAAGCTGCGCGCACCCGCCGGCGACTACGTCCCAGTGGTAATCCCCAGCTACAACGGTGCCCGCAAGATGGCCAATTTGACCGCGCTGCTGGCCATGCTGCTGGCGCGCGACGGCGTGCCGGTGCTGGTGCACGGGGTCGCCCACGACGTAGGCCGCGTCGCCACGGCCGAAGTATTCGAAGCCCTGGGCGTGCATGCCGCGCGCACCCATGCAGAAGCCGAAGCCGCGCTGGCCGCCGGCCATGTCAGCTTCATCACCATCGAAGCGCTGGCGCCGCGCCTGGCGTGGATGCTGTCGCTGCGCCGCGTGCTCGGCGTGCGCAATTCCACGCACACGCTGGTGAAGATCATGCAACCGTTTGCCGGCCCCGCGCTGCGGCTGGTGTCCTACACCCATCCCGAATACCTCGAATCGCTGGGCCAGTTCTTCACGCTGAACAAGGGCCACGCCTTCCTGATGCGCGGCACGGAAGGCGAGACCGTCGCCAACGCCAACAAGGCGCAAAAGATCGACTGGTTCCACGACGGCGAACGCACCGTGCTGGTCGAGCGCCAGATGCTGGCCGACAGCGTGCCCGCGCTGCCGGAAGATAAAAGCGCCGAGTCCACCGCCGCCTGGATCCAAGCCGTGCTGCGCGGCGAGATCCCCATCCCCGACCCCATCGCCCAGCAAGCCGCCCACTGCAAAAATGTCGCCCGTAAACTTATGTCCGCTTCGGGGTAAGGACGGTACGGCGCCCCGGCAAAAGTGGACAATTCTTGCCTGCTGTAAAATGGGCAGTTATGGCTAAAGAATTTGATGTGGCGGTGATCGGCGCGGGCGCCGCTGGAATGATGTGCGCGGCGACGGCGGGCCAGCGAGGCAAGCGGGTGGTGCTGATCGACCACGCCGAAAAACTGGCGGAGAAAATCCGCATCTCCGGCGGTGGTCGTTGCAACTTCACCAATATTAACGCCGGCCCGGCCAATTTCCTGTCCGAGAACCCGCACTTCGCCAAGAGTGCGCTGTCGCGCTTTACCCCGCAGGATTTCCTGGCGATGGTGAAAAAGCACCGCATCGGCTTCCACGAAAAGCACAAAGGCCAGCTGTTCTGCGACGACTCCGCCGAGCAGATCATCGACATGCTGCGCAACGAATGCGCCGATGGCGGTGTGCAATGGCGCATGCCGACCAAGGTGCAGGTCGTGGCGCAGAATGGCGCCGGCTTTATCCTGGAGACCGACGAGGGCGACATCCACGCCAGCGCTGTAGTGGTGGCCACTGGCGGCCTGTCGATCCCCAAGATCGGCGCCACCGATTTCGGCTATCGCGTCGCCAAGCACTTCGGCCTGAAACTGGTCGACCCGCGTCCCGCCCTGGTGCCGCTGACCTTCGACGCCGCCGAATGGGCGCCGTTCGTGCCGCTGGCCGGCGTTTCGCTGGAAGTGGACGTGGAAACCGGCTCCCTGAAAGGCCGCAACCCGACCGGCGCCCGTTTCCGCGAAGACCTGCTGTTCACCCACCGCGGCCTGAGCGGCCCCGCCATCCTGCAGATTTCCAGTTTCTGGCAGCCCGGCACCCCGATCACGATTAACCTGCTGCCGGAGATGGACCTGGCGCAAACCCTGATCGAAGGCAAGGGCACGCTAAAGAAACAGCTCGGCAACCTGCTGTCGCAATGGATGCCGACCCGCCTGGCCGAAGGCCTGCTGCAAGTGCACGGCCTTGACCCCGAAGCGCGCATCGCCGATATGAAAGACGACACGCTGCGCAAGCTCGGCCGCGCAGTCAACCAATGGACCATCACCCCCAACGGTTCGGAAGGCTACCGCAAGGCCGAAGTCACCCGTGGCGGCGTGGACACACGCGAACTGTCCCAGCAATCGATGGAATGCAAGAACGTCCCCGGCCTGTATTTCATTGGCGAAACGGTGGACGTAACGGGATGGCTGGGCGGCTACAACTTCCAGTGGGCGTGGGCCTCCGGGGTGGCAGCAGGCCTGGCGATCTGATATAGTTCGACTCCCGGCAAGGCATTTTCCGCCGGATTCATGATGTTAGCGGGGCTGAAATATTGCCCGCGAAAAGACGTCGATTTCCCTTATGGAACCGCCTGTGTGGCCGGTTTGGCGTCTTTTGTCTCTTCCATTTTTGAGCAAAAGCTGCTAATATCGCTGTCTTTCCTGAACCCTAACGGTTTGAATTTTTACATGACTACTATCCGCCTTAAAGAAAACGAGCCGTTCGAAGTCGCAATGCGTCGCTTCAAGCGCACCATCGAAAAGACCGGTCTGCTGACCGAACTGCGCGCACGCGAGTTCTACGAAAAGCCAACCGCAGAGCGCAAGCGCAAGCTGGCAGCTGCCGTGAAGCGTCACTACAAGCGCATCCGCAGCCAGCAACTGCCTAAGAAGCTGTACTAATTTGACTCTTCGTTGGTCATCCTTGCAGGCGCTTTGATCGCCACGGATGCCCACGCCAGAGTTTCAACCCGCTCCGGTCTGAACCGCAGCGGGTTTTCCTTTTTTCACGCACACTTTTGAGGTAGCTATGAGCCTGAAAGCCCAGATTTCTGAAGACATGAAAGCAGCGATGCGCGCCAAGGAAGCCGGCAAGCTGGCCACCATCCGCCTGATCCTGGCTGAGATCAAGCGCAAGGAAGTGGACGAGCAGATCGAAGTCAACGACGCCCAGACCGTGGCCATCGTTGAAAAAATGATCAAGCAGCGCAAGGATTCCATCACCCAGTTCGAAGCCGGCGGCCGTGCCGACCTGGCCGACATCGAAAAAGCCGAACTGGCGGTGCTGGTGGCGTACATGCCAGCCGGCCTGAGCGACGACGAAATCGCCGCCGAAGTGAAAGCCGCCGTCGCCGAATGCGGCGCCACCGGTCCGCAGGACATGGGCAAAGTGATGGCCATCGTCAAGCCAAAGCTGGCCGGCCGCGCCGACATGACTGTCGTGTCCGCCCTGGTCAAGAAAGCCCTGACCCCGGCATAATCTGCAGCCGAGCTCGTGTCCCACCATGGGGTCACACCCCAGCCGGGACACGAGCCCAGCCGCGTAGCGGCTGGGGCCGTGTCCCGCTTGGGGTGTGACCCCATGGTGGGACACGGACTGAGCCGTGCCGTGGGCCGCGCGTGTTGAGGTGGATCAAACACTCCTCGCGCGCGGCGGTATAGTCTGATTTATAACAAATACCGTTCAGCCTCGTGATTCCACAGTCTTTCATTGCCGATCTGCTCAATCGCGTCGATATCGTCGACGTGGTGGGGCGCTACGTCCAGCTGAAAAAGGGCGGCGCCAATTACCAGGGCCTATGCCCGTTCCACAACGAAAAGTCCCCCAGCTTCACAGTCAGTCCAACCAAGCAGTTCTATCACTGCTTCGGCTGCGGCGCCCACGGTACCGCGATCGGCTTCCTGATCGAGTATTCGGGCATGGGTTTCGTGGATGCAGTGAAAGACCTGGCCCAGAACGTCGGCATGGTGGTGCCTGAACAGGATGACAAGATTCCGCCCGCCCAGCGCGCCGCCATGCAGCAGCAATCCATGGCCCTGTCGGATGCCATGACCAAGGCGGCCGAATTCTATAAAGCCCAGCTGCGCCACGCGCCGCAAGCCATCAGCTACTTGAAAGGCCGCGGCCTGACCGGCGAAATCGCGGCCCGCTTCGCCCTCGGCTACTCGCCCTCAGGCTGGGATGCCCTGAAAGCCGTCTTCCCGGACTACGACAGTCCGGTCCTGGTGGAAGCCGGCCTGATCATCCAGAACGTGGAGGAAGACGGCCGCCGCACCAAGCGCTACGACCGCTTCCGCGAGCGCGTCATGTTCCCGATCCGCAATACCAAAGGCCAGGTGATCGCCTTCGGCGGCCGCATCATGGACCAGGGCGAACCCAAGTACTTGAATTCTCCGGAAACGCCTTTATTTTCAAAGGGTTCGGAACTGTATGGCTTGTTCGAGGCGCGCCAGGCCATCCGCGACGCCGGCTATGTGCTGGTGACCGAAGGCTATATGGACGTGGTGGCATTGGCCCAGATGGGCTTCCCGCAGGCTGTGGCCACGCTGGGAACCGCCTGCACCACCACCCACGTCCAGAAACTGTTGCGCCAAACAGACAATGTGATCTTCAGTTTCGACGGCGACAAGGCCGGCCGCCGCGCCGCAAGGCGTGCGCTGGAAGCCTGCCTGCCGCACGTGTCGGACGACAAGACCATCAAGTTCCTGTTCCTGCCCGCCGAGCACGACCCGGACAGCTATATCCGCGAATATGGCGCCGAGGCCTTCGAGCAGCAGGTGCACGAAGCCATGCCGCTGTCGCAGTTCCTGCTGCGCGAAGCGGCGGGCGAACATGATTTGAGTTCGCCTGAGGGCCGCGCCCGCGTCCAGTTCGACGCCAAGCCGTTGCTGCAGGCGATGACGCCGACCGCGCTGCGCCTGCAAATCGTGCGCGGCCTGGCGACGATGACGCAGAGCACGCCGGGCGAAGTGGAGCAGCTGTTCGAGCTGGCCAAGCCGGTGGCCGCGAACAAGATCGCGCCGCCGAAAAGCCGCCGCGAGCAGCCAGTCGGGCTGGAATTGAAGCTGATCCGCGTGATGATCACCCACCCGACGCTGTCGCTGCAGCTGGACGACGAGGCCCTGATGGCCTTCGCCCATTTCGGCCAGGAAGCGGCCGAGCGGCTGATCTGGCTGGTGGTGCAGGCCCAGTCGCTGGGCGAGCAGGGCGGTTTCGCTGCCCTGTGCCAATTGTTAAAAGAGTCCGGCAGCGAGTACGATGCGCTCATCAGCGAAATCGCCGCGGCGCCGGAACCGGACATCGAGGCGGAGCGGGTGTGGCTGCTCGATTCGGTCCGCCACCTGCAAATCGAAACCGTGAAGGCTGAGCTGGCCCAGTTAATGCAGCAATATAACGCCGGTTTGCCGAGTGAAGAATTTGGTGTACGCTACCGCGAACTTGCTGCTAAGCAAGATCAGCTGTTGAAGGAAGCGGAGGGTGCGAGTCAGAGGTAATTGCTTGCGCGCACGCAACCCTTCCCGTCTGGTAATTGTAAAGTGGCGTGCTATAATAAAATGCTAAATATTGCAATATTTAGCGGGGCAGTATTTTCGTTTGTTTTCAGTAAGTTATAGCAGTAGTTGTTGCAGTTTGTAGTGGACTTAACTATTCCCGAAAGCGCCTGTGCCAGCAAAGAAACCTGAAACCAAAGCGGCTGAAAAGCCTCGCAAAGTGACCGCCAAGCCCGCGACCAAGTCGGCTGAGAAACCGGCTACTCGCGTTACCAAGGCACCGCCGGCGGTTAGTCAGACTACGGACGCAGCCGCCCTGGCTGCCATCGATACTTCCGGATATGTGCTGCCGACCGTCAAGGTGCCGGGCCGCCGTGGCCGCAAGCCGAAGGAATTCCAGCCTGAAAATGACGAGGTAGCAGCACTGAACGCCGTCGAGCGCGCCGAAATGAAGGCTGCGGACAAGGCCAAGGCCAAGGACCGCAAGGCCAAGGAAAAGGCATTGCTGAAAGACGCGTTCTCTTCCGACACCGAAGCGACGGAAGAAGAGCTGGAGCGCCGCCGCCAGAAACTGAAAACGCTGATCAAGTTCGGTAAGGAACGCGGTTTCCTGACCTACGCCGAGATCAACGACCACCTGCCGGAAAATATCGTCGATCCGGAAGCGATCGAAGGCATTATCGGCACCTTCAACGACATGGGCATCGCCGTGTACGAGCACGCGCCGGATGCCGAGACCCTGCTGCTGTCGGATAACGTCGCCACTGTCACCAGCGACGACGAGGCGGAAGCCGCCGCCGAAGCCGCACTGTCCACCGTTGATTCCGATTTCGGCCGCACCACCGACCCGGTCCGCATGTATATGCGTGAGATGGGTTCGGTCGAGCTGCTGACCCGCGAGGGCGAGATCGAAATCGCCAAGCGTATCGAAGACGGCCTGCGCGACATGATCCAGGCGATTTCCGCCTGCCCGGTCACCATCGCCGAGATCCTGGCCACCTCCGAGCGCATCCGCCTGGACGAAATCAAGATCGATGAAATCGTCGACGGCCTGGTAGACGAGGAGCAGGAAGCTGCCGCCGCTGCGCCAGCCGCCTCCGACGACGATGAGGAAGACGTGGACGAGGAAGAAGAGGACGAAGAAGAAGAGGAAGAAGCCGCCAGCCCAGGTGGCGCCGCCGCCGGCTACACTGCCGAGCAGCTGGAAGCCATGAAGCAGGCCTCCCTCGACAAGTTCGACTCCATCGCCAACCAGTTCGAACGCATGCGCAAGGCGTTCGAGAAGGATGGCTACAACTCGAAAGCCTACCTGAAGGCACAGGAATCCATTTCCGCCGAGCTGCTGGGCATCCGCTTCACCGCCAAAGTGGTGGAGAAGCTGTGCGACACCCTGCGCGGCCAGGTCGATGAAGTGCGCCATATCGAGAAGCAGATCCTCGACGTGGCAGTGAACAAGTGCGGCATGCCGCGCGCCCACTTCATCAAGGTCTTCCCGGGTAACGAAACCAACCTGGAATGGGTGGATGGCGAAGTCGCCGCCGGCCACGCTTACAGCGCGATCCTGGGCCGCAACATCCCCACCATCAAGGAACTGCAGCAGCGCCTGATCGACCTGCAAGCGCGCGTCGTGCTGCCGCTGCCGGACCTGCGCAACATCAACCGCCAGATGGCGGCCGGTGAAATGAAGGCGCGCAAGGCCAAGCGTGAAATGACCGAGGCCAACCTGCGTCTGGTGATCTCGATCGCGAAGAAGTACACCAACCGCGGCCTGCAATTCCTCGACCTGATCCAGGAAGGCAATATCGGTTTGATGAAGGCGGTGGACAAGTTCGAATACCGCCGCGGCTACAAGTTCTCCACGTACGCAACGTGGTGGATCCGCCAGGCGATCACCCGTTCCATCGCCGACCAGGCGCGCACCATCCGTATTCCGGTGCACATGATCGAAACGATCAACAAGATGAACCGGATCTCGCGCCAGATCCTGCAGGAAACCGGCGCCGAGCCGGATCCGGCTACCCTGGCGATCAAGATGGAAATGCCAGAGGATAAGATCCGCAAGATCATGAAGATCGCGAAAGAGCCGATCTCGATGGAAACGCCGATCGGTGACGACGACGATTCCCATCTGGGCGACTTCATCGAGGACAACAACACGCTGGCGCCTTCCGACGCCGCGCTGCACGCCTCGATGCGCGGCGTGGTGAAGGATGTGCTGGATTCGCTGACCCCGCGCGAGGCGAAGGTGCTGCGCATGCGTTTCGGTATCGAGATGTCCACCGACCACACGCTGGAAGAGGTCGGCAAACAGTTCGACGTGACCCGCGAACGTATCCGCCAGATCGAAGCCAAGGCGCTGCGCAAACTGCGCCACCCATCGCGCTCCGACAAGCTCAAGAGTTTCCTGGAAGGTAACTAAACTTGACGGATAGGGCCCGGGGCCCTATCCTGCCGGGTTCTCAGGGCCCTTAGCTCATGCTTGGTTAGAGCAGAGGACTCATAATCCTTTGGTGCGCGGTTCGACTCCGCGAGGGCCTACCAAATACTGCAATAAAAACAAGGGCTTAGGCGAAAGCCTTTGTCCTTGTAAGTTCCCGACTTGCGTCGAGGTACACCAGGGGTACAGTTGGTCAACACTAACTACCTCAGGAGTACATTTGGCGACCTTCGTTACAACCCCTCATGGCAAGCATAAAGCCATCATCCGGATGGCCGGCTGGCCTATCAAGACAAAGACTTTTCAGTTCAAGCGCGACGCAAAGAATTGGGCTCGCGACACCGAGGCCGAAATGGTCCGTGGCGTGTACATTGAGCGATCGGTTTCTGAAAAACTGACCATCGCGAAAGCGCTCGAGCAATACCTGGCCGAGGTTACCCCAACCAAGCGCCCGGCGACTCAAATTGCCGAAGCCAGCAAAGCAAAGGCGCTCATCAAAGAGCTTGGGAAGTATTCGTTAGCGGCATTGACGCCGGAAATTATTGCCAAGTACCGAGACAAGCGACTTGCTGGTGACTTAAACGATGACGGAGTGCGGATCCCGCGTAGCAACGATACTGTGCGACTCGAGTTGGCATTGCTTGGCCATATGTTCACAACTGCGATCAAAGAGTGGCGCGTAGGGTTGCTTATCAACCCGGTGTTGAACATCCGGCGCCCGGCTCCGTCGCCGGGCCGAACTCGCCGGCTTAATGTTGCAGAACGCGACAACCTGATGACGGAAATCGCAAAGCACTCTAATCCGATGTTGCGCTGGATCGTGGGAATTGCAATCGAGACCGGCATGCGATCGTCTGAAATTACTTCGCTCAAGCTCGACCAGGTCGATATAGCTAGGCGGATCGTACGACTTGTCGAGACAAAAAATACAACTTCACGGACCGTACCCTTAACCCTTGCGGCGACGAAGCTGTTCGAAGAGGCCCTTGCACACGCTGCCCGTCCAAAGGACACCTCGCTAGTGTTCTATGGCGAACCAGGGCGCGACGAAGTTCGACGTCCCTATAACTTCAACAAGATCTGGGGCGATATGAAGAAGAAGGCCGGCATCATCGATCTCCGATTCCACGACCTAAGGCATGAGGCGGTTAGCAGGTTGGTTGAGTGGGGACTGAGCGATCAAGAAGTAGCCGCGATTAGCGGTCATAAGTCAATGCAGATGCTTCGCCGGTATACTCATTTGAGGGCAGAGGATCTTGTAGGGAAGTTGGATCGACTTCAGCGGGACGTCTGACCGACACCACCTTCCGCACTTCCAGAAGGCGCGTGAGGCCATTGGGATAAGCTAGGTTGGGAATGGAGTTAGATGAGCCCACCTGACTGAATGTAATTAAAACGAGTGATTTGCAAAGGTAGATTTTCCATGGGCCTTACCAACTACGGCAAAGAAATGATGGGGTACAAACGGCACATTCCCCCAGTAACTATCACTTGCCGACTGATGCTGCTGAAACTATACACAATCGATGGCGTGCAGTTTGAAGAAGCCGCTGAGGCCCAATATGGAAACGCGTTCCCGAACGTCCAGTTCGGCATTGGCTCGAGTGTCAACGCTATCTGCCAATTGCTCATCGGGGACGACTACTTCGCGGATGAGGCTGCCGAACTTAGCGATAGAAAGGCTCAAGGTCCTTTTCTGCTGACGGTGACTAGCATGCCCGCCCCGATCTCTAAAGTGTGCGAATGGTCTCAAGAGATTGATGGAAGACTGCATACACTCGACGTCTTCAACGATGAGAAGCAGGAGCTCGAATTGACGGCTACTGAACGCGAAGTGCCCGTTGTACTGGGACTCGCTGCCAGGCTAACAAAGCCAGACCGAATTGTTCGTATGAGGCACATTCTGAGCGACAAGCTAACTCGCACTCTTGACAATCAGTGGGTGTCTGATCGCCGGGTGAGCGCAAGTGCGCGCGCATCTGTGATCCAGCAACGGACGTCGATCGAGTGCTGGGATATGCTGCAGCCAGCTGTGACATCAGCTCCGGCGTTGGGCGAGCGCGTGACGCGACTGATGTACTCAGCGATGCAAGAGCGTGACAACATGAAAGCATTTTTGTTCTCCTGGATGGCGCTAGAAGTCTTGGTTAGCAAGAAGTTTGCGGCGATTAATGTCCGAGAATTTCCGCCTGAAGATTCTGTTCCAACGGCATGGCAAGTGGAAGTGGAGGGCTTGTTCCGAAATCAGCATCGCGGAAGAGAAATTCATAAGCCGGCGCAAAAGTTCGCGTACATGGCGATCTACGTATGGTCGTCCTTAGACGTGAACGATCTTGCTGAATTCAAGCGATTGAAGAAAGTAAGAGATGATTTCGCTCATGGCGAACCAGTTGAACACCAGAAGCTACCTACTGAGGCAACAATGGAGTTGTTATCGAATATTGTTTGCCAGCTTTAGTACTAGTGAGAGCGAGCACCGCGCCAGTTTGGCTGACGCATGCTAGAATTGCTGCAACAACGCCCGCCGCCACGAGCTCAGGAAAGAGTAGTGTAAAAATGGCGGGTTATTTTTTGCCCTCTCCCCGTCTCCTAAGCGATCCTTGCGACCTTAACCCGTTGTCTGCTTGCCGCGGTTACGTAGCCGCCCTTTTAGTTCTCCCGCCCATTTCTCAACGCTTGGTAAGTCGGCGTTGGGGCCGAGATCCTGGCGCGCAATAGCCAACAGCTCGTCCTTACTCAATTGACCTGGCATCGCTGACAGGTAGGCCTGTGAAGGACGTATCCCGTTCTTAGTTTTGCTCGGCGGTCTGGTCCAACTGACGATGATTTGCCCATTCCCTTTTTTCGCAACGGTCGGGGAGAGGACAACGTACTCACGTTCAAGGTCCGCTAGACCGCTTTTTAGCGCGGTGATGAAGTCGCGCTCACGTCCTTGGTAGGACATCCATTCTTTTAGATCATTGAGGCTATAGCGATGAATAGTGTTGCTAGAGGACGCTACCAAAGGCTGCAGCCACTTCCCTATATTCGTTCTTAGGCGCAGCCGAATATTCCAGTCAATGAACGAATACTCGTGCCGTGAGAAGAGCGTCAGAATTCTTGGGTCTAAAGTGAAGCAATAAGCCCCATCGCTATCACGATCGTAACGATCGATTAAGTGGAGCCCGCATTCTGGGCGCCTCCTAGTGCCAATTCGGTACTGATCATGCTCGACAACGATTGTCGCGCGATGAAGGCGCCGGATCGTATCACGGAGCCAATCGTAGTCTTTGCCCCCGCGCGTCTTGCCTAGGGCAGATAACAATCTCGCCTCCGAGATCCGAACAGGTTCACCCAGAGCCTGTTTACGGGCCTCGTACACTAACTGCAGAAACACATCACGATCGGCTTCGTCGAGTTGTGTTCCGCTATAAAAGAGCTGCACGTCACTTCGGCTGGCAAGCTTAGTTTCGAGATGCTCCTGTCGTTTCTGTCCACGATTAATCGGCGCGAACAGACAGGTCCTGATCAGGTGATTCGACATCATGCGCATCCCTTCCTGGACGTTTGGGAGGCGATAGACCTCCCTCGCGGAGGGCCTTTGGGAGCCTAAGCGAACCTGCGCCTCTTCAGTACGCCGAGCTATAAGCTCAAGAGTACTGTGAGGAATGCCTGCACGAGTCATTAGGCGCGGACGTTGAGCAGGCTGGCCACATCCGACGTGCGGAAGTAGATTCGGCGACCCAGTCGAACTTTCGCATCATTGAAGCAGTTGGCCCAGCTTCCATTAGTTCGCAAGGAGGAACGCACGGCCTCCGGCGATTTGTTCAGCAACTCTGATAGCTGGTACACATCCAGCATTGGTCCAAACTTGTGCAGCAGTTGTTCTTCGACTGTCATGGAAGCTCCTTTCTAAACATGCCTATGCATGCCTATGCGTTACAACGCAAGGCGACGGCAGGAACAGAGAGTAATGAAGTGCTATGAACGAATGGGCTCGAGTCCTAATGAGTTTTTTGAACGATTTGAATTTTGACGATGTCGCGCAATGTGAATAACTAATAAATTTGATCGGGATAAGGTCGCGCTCAGACTGGGTCGGGATTGGGATAAGATCGCTCGAAATCGGGATAAGATCGCGTTTCGTCGGGATAAGGTCGCGCCATGCGTTCTTAAGTGGCTGATATAAAAGAGGAAAATTACGTTGTTCACAGCTCTTACCTGTTTCTTACCTCTTTTTACCTAGATGAAAATTGCTTCATTGCAATCTAGTTCTTGCCTTATAGTCAACTCGTCGTGATACCCTGCGAATTTTTGCGGAGGTAAAAGATGCTGTATTGGAACGCTGACGGAGAGAGAAGAGTCGTTGCAGACAAAGCGGGAGTCGTGGTGTTTGATGTGAGATCTGGGCGGCTCGAGGAGAACGATGGGATTGCAGCTCAAATTCGCTCGACGCAGGCGGTACTAGTTACAACAGATGATGGTGCCCACAGAGATATCGAAGAGGGCGAGCTTTTAAATCGGGTCTTGGCAGCACTGCGAACCCAGGTTGTGGAACGGACTAAGAATGCTCGTTTTTTGGCCGGGCCAGACGGAGTGGACCAATTACGAACGACGTCCTATCAGGACGGCGATTTCCCCGTCCTTGAAATCAGATGGCTCAAGCATGATCCTACTGGGGAAGAAATCGCTGCCGTTGAGGAGAAATTGAAGGAACTTCTCTCGTGATTTTGACATGGCGAGTATGAGGAACAGCTCGCTAAGTATTTGAATTAAATGACTGAACGCGAAGTCACCATCTAGAAAATGTGCGTGATTTAGGTGCTTCTTCATTTCCGACCTGGATACCAGGTCGGAACTTCTCAACTGGTTCTAATCTCGCCAAGCGGCTTGTACCGTTGGAGTACTTTTGGGTTTCGGCGGACGCTTCAGGAACTCTTGCGTTTGCTTCGCGATGCCCACAGCTCGCCCGTTCGTAGCAGCGGCACCTTCCCTGATGGCATTGGCGACGCCTTTACTTGCGCCCAATGAGCCAGGTACCAAGGCGCTTGCGATCGCCGGCGCTTGCTGGATAAGCGCATTCACTGTCATAAGGACAATCGCCACGATCAGGAGTGAAGTCGCGGAGGGTGTTGAGATGCCTGCTACATCGTAAAAATTAAACGAACTAAAGAGAGCAGAAGCGACGGAAACGCAAACGCCCAGAACGCCTGTTAGCACAGCGGACCCTATTAAAAGACCTAGCCATTTGGAAAAGTACTCGCGGGTCCATGGCGTGACTAAACCGGCGATAAAGAAAGGGCCTACTGCGATGCCGACGGCACTCAGGAACGGCCCCATCAGAATCAAACCGAGCATCTCGACCGTGCCGACCAGGCAGAGCCCAAGAATAACTAACGCGAAAAGCGTGACCATCACTGCATCGAATAGGGCCAAAAGCGAGGCTGAAATTGTGAAGACAGAGAAGGTGTCAGTCAGGTCGCGACACGCCGTAGAAATGGTTGTGGCAACCATTTGAAGCACAAGGCTGTACATCTCGACAATCCCGGTCGCTGGATCACCTCCTAGGCTGCGAACATGGCTCAGGAAGCTTTGTGTGCCCGCAAAGTCAGAGATCAACTGTTCGTAGTTCGTAAGGAGATAGGCACACAGGACTACCGGCAAACCTACATCGAAAAGTATCTGTGTCATCGAGCCGTTTCGCCCCAAGGCTTGGATTGTTTCCACGATCAAGTAGATCAACGCAAGCGAGCCAGCGATGCCAAGTGCCCATTTCGAGGAGTTCTTAGCTGCGATTCTTTGGCCAGCGTCGATTAACCCTTCTGAAATGCCTTTGCTTGCCTTCGATTGCAGGCTCTTCGCTGCATTTGCGATGTTTGTAAAGAAGGCGCCAGGCGGGTTCGCCGGTACTGTGCTCGGCGCTGTCGGCACGTTCGCCTCCGATTGCTGGACTGGTGCCTCTTGTGCAAAGGCGCAGTTACTTGCCGTTGAAAAGATGAGTGCTAGGATGAGCAGTGTTCGTTGTAGTATCTTCATGGTTATTAATTTTCTGACGTGTTGGTTGCGTCCGATTTCGTTACTTTCTCGGTCTAAGAAAAATGAAAAAGAACATCTACTGGTTGGTCCTCTTAGCCCTGGGTGGCTGCCACAATAGCGAGCAGCCAGCGGCCGATGCTGCAGCTGCAGCGAAGGGAATGGAGGTAATCTCTAAACGACAAAAGGAGCTTGAGAAGTCGGACGAGGAGCTCAAGAAAATCATGGCTTCTGAAGGCTCGTCAGCACCTAAAGTCGAGAAGAAATAGATCATTTGATTTTTGCATCCGCTTCCAGGATGCGACGTTGCCGATCCGAGATGATCTGCATACCTTGTTGAACGGAAGCGGAGTCCACATTCTTTTGAATAAGCTTGGCCTGACCCTCGGCCGCGAGAGTCGCAATGAGCTGCTGGTTTTGGCCAATCAGGACGTCGATGCCGGCACCTACACTTTGCATCGCCGATGTCTGACCTTCCGCCCCCTGCAGTTCCCCAACGATTGCCTTTCTGCGTGCGGCAATTTGAGAAATCGCTTCAGTGATCGATGTGTACTGTGCAGACAGAGCCTTCGTATTGCCTTGGTCGATGGCCGAACGCGAGCGAAGAAAGTCGTTCCAGCTAAGTCCGGAGGCACCAAACTGGGATTGGACACGTCGACTAAGTTCGAGCGAACTTTCGACTACCGACACCAGCTGAGTGCTGGTTGACTTGAGTTGCATGTAGAGGGCCAGCTCTTGCTCCACGCCGGCCAGGCTGGCGAGGCCATTGAGTGATTTGAGCGACTTGCCCATGGCGACCAGTTGCTGCATATGCGTGATGTAGCTCTTGGCCGTGTTCACTTCGTTTTTAACAGCGGCGAGAGCGCTTGAAGTATTTTGAACCAGGTTGCTAGGATCGATTACTACACCGCCGAACATTGCGAGTGCAGGCTGATTGAGAAAACTTCCAGCAATTGAAGCGAGAATCATACGTCGGCTGATATTGAATTTCATTTGTCTTTCCTTGTTAGTTGTTGGGCGCAGCAAGAATGATTCGTTCGATGGCTTCTCTAACGGTCTCCCCTTTTCGCCTCTTCTTGCGGAGTACTTCGAAGACATCATGCGAAAAGCGAACCTTGGCAAGGTCATCATTTGGCGCCGCAACTTCGCTGAGTTTTGTTCCCCCGCACGTCTCTAGGCTGGCCGTCCACATGCTTCCGATCCGAACTTTCTCTAGGAGATAAATTTCGCCTCGGTGGTAGCCTTTGTCTTCGTTCATAGTGAGTTCCTTATGTAGTTGTTGAACACCCACCGACCGCGGCCATCGCCGTGCCCTAGGTCGTTAGACGTACGAGCGAGTGCAGTCTTCTGGCTACAGCCCTGGCTGAGGTAGTACTTATATTGGTCCATCGCGAATGCGCGCCTCAGTGAGTGACTCGAGTTCTCCCCCTTCAGCCCTAGTCGTGCCATACGGTCAGAATGCTGCTCTATCGCTGCTTTAAGGCTCTTGCTCACCACCAGCTGTCCTTGTTCCGAAAGGACCGAGATGGCAGATCGAACTGCTGCAAGAGCTGGAGATTGACCTTCTGGT
This sequence comes from Pseudoduganella sp. OTU4001, assembly GCF_038440195.1. NCBI lineage: Bacteria > Pseudomonadati > Pseudomonadota > Betaproteobacteria > Burkholderiales > Oxalobacteraceae > Pseudoduganella > Pseudoduganella sp. OTU4001. The sequence continues at coordinate 36,821 of NZ_JASATG010000007.1, forward strand.
CTAATGCATACTGACCGGGCTCTTCCACCTTTTGTTCCGTCCCGAACCAGAACGGGCTGGCCGGCGCTCAGAGCACGTTCCCATTCGCGCAATGAGTTCGCTGAACAGATTGCTTCGCGCTCTCGAAGACCCAAATGGCGGCTAAGCTCGATCAACGCCTTTGTTGATTCAGTTGCCCTGCTCAGGGCCCCCTGCAGCACGTTCTCGTCGACGACCTTACCTTTGCCAATCCTGGTTGCTGATGGAATGCCTAGAGCACTGTTTGCACAGGTATCTTGGGCAAACTGTGTACGTCCCACCCCTTCTAACGCGCGGCGAATATGGCTCATCTCGTTCTGAACGACACGAACGCTAATACCGGCATCCAGGCGTGCTTGGGCATACCCTTTAAGCTGTTTCAAGCTCAGCGTCTCAGGGTCGATAGAGACGCTCCATCTGCCTCGCTTTGCATGCGCCTGGAGCGATCGGAACGTCGTTTGCATCCTTACCTTGGTTAGCGTAGCTGCTCGGTTGTTGACCAATGCAGCCTTTGAAAACTTTGCCTCGATCGAGTCTGATTTCTTGTAAACCACTGACAATCGATACCTCCCTTGTTAGGAAAATCAATAATTACTCTGTTCAGCACGCACAGAGGGACTTCACGTTGAGAAAACAGTGGCCGCCACCGTGCAGGTGGGGGATAAAGGCCGGGTACTACATGCTGAACAGGGTGCGCATGCGCGCGATTGATGCGAGGTAAAGCGTCAGACTCCTTTCTTGGATTGGGTTTTTGGGTTTGGATTGCGGTATGGACTAACTTCGGGGAAGGGCGTTAGAACCCTGATGTTTGCTGGCTTGGAGGCCCGTGGCGGGCCGCGTCACTACCGGTGGTAGTGACGCGTTGATAGGGCGCCAGCTGGTCGTCGTGCAGCGATCTTGTCAGCGCAAGATCGGGCCGTGTGACGCTGTGGTGCTATTGGAGCAAGGTGAGAACACCTATAGAACACTTACAGAACACTTTTAGAACAGTCCAAGGACTGCCTTGCCGCACGCCAGGTGGACTGGCGGCAGCAAAGTGCCAACTAATGCCGCAGAAGCGACAACGAAAAAAGTGTGGGGTAAAAACCTTTTGAGGGTTGAACTCAGAAGGTATTGAAATCGAATAGGGAAGAGCTTCGAACTCTATGCCGGCAGGTGCGACAACAGAATACTATCCTATCTAGCGGACGCTGGTAATCAGAATGATGGGCCAAATTGATGCATAAAAGAGCTGGTACCAGATTTTGTGTCCCAGGCCTAACCGCTCGTGGCCAGGCTGCTTCGAGTCAGCTGCAATTTTCTTGGTAATGAAATAGCCGATGACAAGATGTGCGAACAAAGTCAGTTTCAGAGGCGTGTAGACGAGTGACATTAGCATGGCCGCTACGATGAATGAATTCACGCAAGAGGCGATGACGGTCGCCCTTCTTGAGCCAAACATACTGCTCACCGCATCGCGATCCTTTGCTTGTTCAGCCAGCGATCGGAGTAGATGGTCGCGAATGGATTGATTCTTGCGTTTCGATAGGAGATGGCGTAGCCGATGCAGTAGTGCGGCAGCTGCAACGCCACATCCGAACAAGGTAAGAGCCATCTGAATTTTTCCTGAGTCCATGGAGATCCTTCTCGAATTAGTTGCTCATCTGTTGTGGTGAGTTCTTGGATACTAACCTTCAAGATCCATGTGGCAAGCTCAGGTGGCCGATCAAATTAAGTGTGATTTGAACGAGCAGCTTGCATCGATGCTGAGCTATGGTGTGATGAGATCTTTCAACAACTCGGAAAGAACTGAAATGACCGACACGCACGATCGAACAGGCGGGTTCGAATACGCACCGGAATGGTTGATTGATGCTGGCATCAATCGCGGGGACTATAGTTGGCTGAAGTCATTGGAACCGACAGAGCCGCTTGCCGATAGCGCAAGAGAACGACTGAATTTGGTTTACGTTGGCGTTATGAGGAAGATTCTCGTCTCGCCATCACCGCTGCCCTTACTGCGGCGTTTATCGACTCAGATGTCGCAAGCCCGAGCTTCATTAGAAGCGTAATTTGAAGGGCTACCAACAAATGAAAACGGCCCTCTGAGGGCCGTTTTATTTACTACCAGGTGCACGGGTTAAGCTGCACGACGCGTGTCGAGGTTCAACTCAACCTCAAACTTTTGCTTCCCGTTTTCCAAGGTCTCTTTCTTCCCTTCGTTCGCCATCTGGGTCAAGATCACCTTGACCTCCGAAGACGCAAAGCGTTTCAGTGCCTCACGCATCAGTGGTTGGTAGCCCATGCTGTGAATCTTGGCGATCAGCTTAAATTGGTCAATCAGCTCTTTTGGAAGTCGGATAGAAATTGCCTGCAGGCCCAGTGCGTCGTCCAACTCCTTCTCTGCCGATGCATCAGCCTTAGCAGTAAACTGCTCGTCAGTGCCCAGCACTCCTTGCTCCCAAGCTTCGACGGTATCGTCAATCCTTTCCGGGGTAGCCATGTCAAACTCCTTATTTCGCGTACTTGTTGTAAATGCGGCAAATTTCCGCAGTGGCTTCGTAAGCTGACTTCAGCTCAACGCCATCTGGTTTTGGAACATACATAATTTTTAGCAGCCGGCCTTTGTCCGTTTCTGCTACAAACCACTTGGTCGTGGGATCTGTAAGGTGCTGGGCTCTTGTGTCTTCACACAATCCGCCTTCCCTGTTTAGGAAGCATTGCTCGACCTCGATAACACGGATCCCACGACCGGTAATCTTGTCAAGTACATCAGGAGAGATTCTCACCATCGCGTTCACGCACTTCTTTGTATATACAGTAAGGGCAACTCACTCAGAATACAAGCAAGATTCGTAAGCGGATGTGACAGAGAACACAGTCAAGAGAAATCCTCAAAGAATCAGGCACTTTTTGGTGAGCCGATACTATAGCTTAAGTTCTCTGTATATACAAACGCCTTCTTATGGTGGAATATACAATGTATTTCTACGAAGAACCAAATTACCCCTACGCAAGGGTGGGGTATACCTCGCTAGTTGGGGCTCGGCGAGAATTACATGGAGGTTGGGTGAGCTCGTATCCTCCCTGAGCGTACCCAGCAAGATTGATCACTTGATTATTGTAAGGATTGCAAGATGGTAAGGAGTTCGATGTGATGACGGAATTCGCAACTAAGCTGCTGTCCCAAACTCACGCACTACGTAGCAAGCTCGGCGCGGTATTGGTAAAGGTTGTAAAAGGTTTTTGGTGGCAACCGGTCGCACTTTTGGCTGCTGCTAGCTATTGGTTCTACGTTGCCAACGGCATCCCGACACCCAATGCTCGAACAGTGGAAAAGTACGGCGTCTATGGGGACAGTTTTGGCCAGCTGACTTCGCTGTTCACTGCGCTAGGGTTCGGAGGTCTGATCATCACCTTGCTTCTCCAGCAGCGACAGATACGAATGCAAGAAGACGCTGCGAGAAACGCCCGTGAGAAAGAAGAGAAAGGCCGTTACGAGGAAATCTTTTTCAGGTTGCTGGAGGTGTATCGTCAGACCCTCTCGGAAGTTCGCGTGGGCGACGCATGTGGGCGCGAAGTTTTGCGTCAGGCGATGGACCGTATCGATACTGCGATCGTTGAAGAACGAGTCAATGATTTGCCCAGAGACGTCCAAGGTAGGAGGGATGCTGGCGTCCTCAATGACACGGATAGGCAGCGGATTGACTACTTACACTTTCGAAATTTCAAGATCGTAGGTGCGGAGATCCATCCACAGGCCCGCCTGATTGATACATTGGAGGTCCTCCTTGAGCACGTGGTAAATGGGGCTTCAGATAGCCGATTGATCAAGACCTATAAAGATTTGCTCTGGGCGCAATTTACTTTCATCGAGTGTCGTTACTTCTTTTTCGTCGCATTGTCGCGTACAAACAGGGCGCGGCTTAGAGATCTTCTGGCAAAAGCAGACTTCTTTGATCGAATCTCACGTTCACAGACCCACTGGCTCCACCGTGAGATGTACAAGGAGTACTGGGGATTGGATATCGAGCAGCGCGAGCTACCGCCAAGTATTCCGATGTCACAGGGGAAGATCAAGCGTGCCATGCGTGCGCACCGCGCGGCTGGAGGAGAGCCGAAGTCCGCATACACCGTCGTCGGTGTGCGGAAGTCAAACAAGGGTTGAACTCAGTGGAGTGATGGGCTAGCGATGCACGATTCGATATAGCGGGGGCCATCTCACTTCCACGACATTTCGGCTCCACTTGCCTGGTGTGGGACGGAAGGGAGAGGCTGACTATCAACTATAAATCCAAACGGAGTCACCGTAAAGCAGCCTATCAGGGTTAAGGAGTTTAGACAATTTATGATAAAGACATAAACTGTCTAAACTCCATATACACTGCTGGTTGGCAACTTACAAACGAGGTAAAAACGTGGAGCTTGAACTAGCTACAATTGGCGCGAGCGTGGCCGGAGCCATCGCCTCTAAGGACATTTTGACAAAGGCACTTGGCCCGACGGCTGAATACTTCGGTGGTGAGCTAAAGAACCTTGTAGCGCGCTGCAATATCAATTTGGACGATGTTTTTCGCGGAAGTGTGCGAAAGGGGGCCGGCGACATGCCTGGCTCTGTAGATGCAAGGACTGCGAAAGCTGTCATCGATGACGCTGCGTACTGCGAGGACGCGTTAATTAAAGACTACTACAGTGGACTGCTTTGCGGGGCGAAGTCGGAGAGTGGCGACGACGAGGCGCTGTCTTACGTTTCAGTGCTTAAAACCATGTCAAAAATCCAGGTGAAGACTCACTTCCTGATCTATGCGGTTATGCACGGGCAGGTTAAGGGACAAATCACTTCGATAACTGACGAACGTGATCGAAGCAAGCTTCGCATATACATGAACCTTGAACGCTTCTTTGGCTTTGTAGGTCAGCCATCTGCTGACCCGGAGGCGACTATCAATCACATCGTAAGCGGCCTGCAGCGGGCGGGCTTGATTGGTCAACATTTTGCATATGGGGATCCAAGCTACGTCAATGTGGCTTACCCTGACCTCAAGATCGAAGTGCCGTCTCTCGTAGTGTGCCCGTCAATCCTCGGTGTCGAGCTTTTCCTTTGGGCTGCCGGCATAAGGAATCCGAATCCGAACCTAATTCTTCAGTCGGACGAGATCATGTCGCGCTTTCCGAAGGAGTATATCGACGCCCTCTGATTGGAGGTACACGCACGGCACAGTTTCAATCCTTCCGTACCCTTCCGTTACCTGCCGTACCCACGCATGAGATAGTCGTTTCATTGTTAGCCAGGAAGCCCATTATTCATAGTAATCAAAGGGTTGCATTTGATGGAAAATCCTTCCGTACTATCGTATACTCGAGCGTACTCAACTGCACCCTTGCGTAGGCCTACGGTTTCACCACCAAACTCATAATCCTTTGGTGCCCGGTTCGACTCCGGGAGGGCCTACCAGTATTCCGAAAGACCTGCGTGCCATGCGCTGCAGGTCTTTTTTCTTGCGCAAACGCAATACCACCGCCAGCCCAGGTGGCAAGCTGTACCAACAGTAAGATCGATATTTCGATTTATTTGTTAGTACAATAAATATGCTCACCGTCTGTGAAACACCGGAGTTCATCTCATCTGCGAAGAAGTATGGTCGGATGCTGAGCAAATGGAGTTTATCGACTGGATATCCGAACATCCGCTTGCAGGCGACGTGATACCTGAAAGTGGCGGGCTGCGCAAAGTTCGCTGGTCGCGGTTGGGGCGAGGAAAGCTCGGGGGTGCGAGGGTTGTTTACTACGTGCGTCTCAAGGGGGGCGTGGTTTTCTTGCTGGTGGCGTATGCCAAAGCTTCATTCGATAATTTGCGGCCAGAGTTCTTGAGGAAGTTAAGGGAAAGATTTGATGAAAGCGAATAAGACGTCAAAGGACGACGCGGAGCTACTCGCATTTGAGGACGCGTTGCTACGAAGCGTCGATCAAGCTCTGCGCGCCGAAGGAACGATCCATGCACCGGACGAAATCAAAGCTCGCCGGGGGCGTCCTGCAGGCAGTACAAAGCCAGATAAGAAAATTCCAACTACGATCCGTCTCGATCCTGATGTGCTGCACGCGCTAAAAGCTAGTGGCCGTGGATGGCAATCGCGCGTCAATGAAGCAATCCGTGATTGGTTAAAGGCACGCTCCGAGCTGTGAGAGTCTGCGACGGAGATCAATCGTGCGGACGAAATTCGATAAGGGGCTCTGTTAGCCTGGACGGTTGGCCTTCGCATTCGCGAAGCCATTCCGTCGAGGAAAGGAGCTCAACATGTTCAAACGGTTGATGTGCACCTTCAAGCTTGGTGCCGCAACGTTGGCACCTGCATCCGCGCAGACGATATGGCAGTTCAGCTACACCGGTTTTCTTGATCCGGAAACCAATTAATTCCAGGAGCAGCGGTCGGAGAGTGGTCTGTTCGCGGGAACAGACATCAATGGAAATGGGTTGCTGGAGCAGCTTGAGCTGACCCGCTTCAATTGGGGACAGGTCGTATATATCGATGCTGAGCATAGCTGGCAAGAGTGCATGCTGATGGAATGCGCATTGGAGGGCTTCCGCTACGATTTACGTACCGGCCACTTGGACTTCGCGACGGAATGGTCGTATCGCGATGACATGGCGTACAGCACCAGCCGAACCGTCGCCGGGGACCGGATCTATTTCTTTGGCTATACGGGTGATGGTGCGGGATCCAGTGATACCTTGCTGTGGACCGATCAAACTCACTTTAGCGTTTCGCCCCCGCCGGTGCCTGAACCGGGCATGCCAACCATGCTGCTTGCAGGGATTGGCATGTTGGGCTTAGTGGCAAGGCGCAAGCGCGGGTGATCACGGACGATATGCTTGAATGATCGCGTCGAGGAAGTCAGGATCTACGTAGCCTCCAACGTTCTGGAGCTTGTCTCCACGAACTTTGATGGCGTGTTTGAGCGCATCACGAAACGCGGCTTCCCCGGTCTGGAAGGGTACGGTCTCGCCGCTGGGAACCTTTTCCTTGCATACCCAGGTGAATGGGTAGTCTTTGTACTCTTCCGATTCCGTTTTATACATCAGTTCCGGATACCACCAGGTCAGTTTGCTTCGATTATCCAAGCCGTTGCGATCTTTGTTCAGCTTGATTTCCAGAGACGGCACTGCGACCTGAAGTGCATCGTGCTCGCTCTCGCTGCTTGAGTTTGCGTAGGGCCACTCTTCCTGCTTGTCGTCGGGGTTGTGGGGGTAATCGTCGACCAGTTCAGACAAATAGTTGATCTGCCAGCGCTTCTGGAATGGTGACGCGATCCATTCGCCGAAGGTTGGAACACGCTGCGTCGATGGGTTCTCTTCTTTGCCGCCATTGCGCTGCACGTAAGCAGCATGTTCGATATCCAGCTTTGCAAGTGCGGCGCCAAAACTCTGGGCTTCGTGGCAACTGATCGCCGTGGCCTCAAACTGGCACAGCACGGCAGCGATGTCCAATTCGCCTGGAGCGAGGCGCACCGCCGCTTCGTGAAGGCCATCTTCAGACAAGGCGTTGTTGGATAAATTGGCAGAGCCGAGCACCGCACCGTGCAGGCGCGACCAATAAATTTTTGCATGCAGGCGCGGGACAAAATGTACCTCGACACCTGCTGCCAACAGCGCGCGAATACCGTCGGGATGAGTTGCGCCGGGATTCGGCCAGCAGTAAAGCTTGATGCCGCGCGGGTTTTCGAGCCAGCGCAGCGGGTATTTCCCAACGAAGGCAACCACGACAATGCGTTCATCGTCGGGGGCTTTCAGTAGTTCTTGGACGGAGTTGGCGATGTCGGCGCCGAGCAGTAATTTCATCGAAATCTAAGGCTAATTGGTAAGCCTTTAGTCTATATGCGGCAAGCGCTCGCCGTCTAGCAATCCCCACGCGAGGATGGCGGTGACTTGTGCGGCTTGCTGCAAGTCCGCGTGGTCGATGTGGTCGATGGTGTCGACCTGGCTGTGCTGCGTGTGTGTGCGATAGTTGCGTGACTCCTGCAGCGGAGTAAAGGCGGGAATGCCTTGCTTGTAAAAGGTTTCGTGGTCGGAGCCGAGTCCTTTGGCGTAGTGAAGATCAATCTCGCCAAGCGCTTTGGTTGGCGCGAGCGCCGCGCTCATGGGACCGTACCACGCTTCCTCTTGCATATCGGGGAAGGCGAGGATGCGGCCACTGCCGGCGTCCTGCACCAGCACGGCCTGGATGCGCGCGAGTTCATCGCGATGCGCGGCGACATAGGCTTTGCTGCCTAGCAGTCCTTGTTCCTCGCCGGAGAAAAGCACGACACGCAAGGTGCGCTTTGGCTGCAGGCCGGTGGCGCGCATGGCACGCATTACCTCCAGCATCGTCACGACACCTGCGCCATTGTCGGTTGCGCCGCTGGAGAGATCCCACGAATCGAGATGGGCGCCGAGGATCACCATTTCGCCACCCGGCTCGCTGCCGGGGAAGTCGGCTACGACGTTATGCGCCTGCACGGACTTGGCGGCAAAGCCTCCGTCCAGCGCCAGTTCGAGGCGAGGTGTGATGCCGCGTGCCAGCAGGCGCTTGAGCAGGTTGGCGTGCTCACGCGTGATGATGCCGGCGTTGCTGTCGTAACGCTGGCCAGGGCCGCCCCACATGTCTTGCAGGCCGTCTTCCTTGCCGCTTACCTGCAGCACGGCGGCGACGCCCGCATCGCGCAAGGCTTGCGTTGGTGCTTCACGCGGGGAAGATTCGGCCAGCACGATCTTGCCTTTAAGGCGGGGCAGGGCGGCGTTGAAGTCGGCCAGCGTCTTTACATTCAACAGGGCGACGTCGGCTCGGATGGCGCCGCGCGTGCCTTTAGTCCAGGCTTTTTGCATGACGTTCAGCGGAAGGCTATTGGCATTGAGCAGGCGCGCATGGGCGCGGCCGCGCTGCCATGGCCGGCCAAGCTCGTAGGCTTCGAGATGCACGTTGACGGCGCCATAAGAAGCCAATTTGCGCATGGCCCACTCCTGCGCGCGCTGTAGCCCTGGCGTGCCGGTCATGCGCGGGCCGATGTCGTCGCACAGTTCTTCGAGGTTGCGCTGCATTTCGGAGCGGGCGGCGATTTCGGCGATCAACGCGGGAGCTGCTGCTTGTGCGGTGGCGTGGGTGCTGGCGGCGGCCAGCAGCAGTGCGAGCAGGTAGCGGGCCATGTCGATCAGTTCCTTGGCGGCTGTGGCAGGGACTTGTACAGCGTGGCGAGCTTGCCCTGGTCGCGCAGCATCAATGCGTTGTCGAGGACTTCGGAGCGGTTCTCGGGGCGCTTGTCCTTCAGGCTTTCGTAGGCGCGCAGCAGGCCGTCAATACCCGCCATGGTCTTGGCTTCCATTTGCGCGGGGTCTTTCATCGGATCGAACATCTGGTGCTGCACCTGGTAGGCGGCGGTGCTGAGCGTGTGGTGGAAGCGTAGTACGCGGCGCAGGTCGCCCTTGGCGGCGCCGGTTTCCATCCAGAGTGCGCCTCGGTCGGGGCCAAAGGAGTAGTCGGGAATCTCGTCCGACCATTTCATGAACCAGCGGCCGTCGGCGGAGTTCATCACGCCGATCGGGTCGCGGTTGGCTGCTTCGGCCAAGGCGACCACGCGGGCGCGTTCTTCGGGAGTGGATGGGCCACGTTCGGCGAACGCGGGGGCTGCCAGGCCGGCGGCGAGGGCGATGATGGCGCAGGCTTGTTGGAAGTATTGAGTCAACTGCATGGTGATGCTCCTTTCGCTGTGGTGGAAGTGAATGGAGCACTGATTTGCAAATTGCGTGCCACAGGCAGAAAGCCTTATTTGACGGGCGTTATGGCTTGGTGATGGTAATCGCGCGTGTTCGCAAATGCGACAGCACTGTGCGATGGCGAACAGTGACTACCAATTTGCACCTCGTCATCGCCATACAACACAGGTGCTATCGGACGTTGCTGTGCGTCAATGCTGGTGCTACATTGAATTCGTTCCATTCCCGTCCCCGCGACCCCGGGACCAGGCTTCAACAGTTTATTTTCTTTCCATCTGGAGGAAGTATGAACAAATTCGCCCTGGCCCTGGTGTACGCATCTGCTTTCGCCGGCGCCGTTGCCATGACGTTCGCTTGAGACCACACCGCGTTTTGCAATTTGCTCCACCAATCCTGCAGGCTGTCGCATAGGACGCGCTGCACGCTGCGCGTCGGCCTAGAATCGCTGCTCCGATTGACACAACGCCGAGGAGCGACATGAGCAAGTGGAACAAGGCAGTTTTGGGTGCAGTAGTGGCGGCGCCTTTGATGGCGCACGCGCAGGTGGATTTGACGCGGCTGGATCGCGATATGGTTGGCCCCAAGTCGCAGGTCATGGTGCTGGGTACTGTGCACTTGAGCGGCATGCCGGCGGAGTTCAAGCCGGCGTCACTGAATGGCTTGATCGAGCGCCTGGCGGCGTTCAGGCCGGACATCATCACCATCGAGCAGGAGCCCGGCGAAGATTGCGATCTCGCGGCCCGCCATCCGGCCAAATATGGCAAGGACTGGTGCCCGAGCACGGCGGCGGCGATGGAGGCCACGGGGCTGGATATGCCGGCCGCGCTGGCGGAAGTGGACAAGACGCTTAAGTCCTGGCCGGCGCAGCCAACGGCGTCGCAGCGCCGGCGCCTGGCGGCGGCCTTCCTGGCGGCGAACGAGCCGGCTTCGGCCCAGGTGCAATGGATGCAGCTGGCGGAGTCGGAACGGCGCGCGGGCGACGGCTTGAACGCCGCGCTGGTGGAGCGGCTGAACAAGCTCATGAAACGCAAAAATGAGGACAGCCTGATTGCGGCGCCGCTGGCGGCACGCCTTGGCCATCAGCGTGTGTACGCGGTGGACAACCATACCGGCGACCGTATCGATGTTCCCGACATTAAGGCCTTCGTGAAATCCATCGAAAGCGCCTGGGCTTCCGGCGGCAGCGAGATGAAGGCCGTTGAGAAGCACAAGGATGAAATGTCGCTGGGCGCAGATATGCTGCCGCTGTACCGCTATATCAATTCGCCGGACAGCATGCGCATCCACGCCGAGGGCAATGTGCTGCCGATGATGCGGACCAAATCGGCGGAAGGCTATCCGCAAATCTGGGTCGGCGGCTGGGAGGTGCGCAACCTGCGCATGGTGGCCAACATCCGCGAGACCTTCCGTGAGCGCCCAGGTGCGCGCGTGCTGAGCATCGTCGGCGCCTCCCACAAGCCCTGGTTCGACGACTGGCTCGGTCAGTTGCAGGGCGTGGAGATCGTCAACGCTGCGGAGGTGCTGAAGTAATCGCTGCGCGGATCTCGGCGATCGTTTGCTGCGGCGCTTGCAGGTGCGGGTAGTGGCCAAGCTTGGGCAGGATGGTGAGCGGCTTGCCTGAGCTGGCGGAGAATTCTTCGCCCATCTTCTTGTCGATGTAGATGTCGCGTTCGCCCCACACCACCGTGACCGGTGCGGTTAGGCGGGCGAGGTTGGCTTCCAGGTATTGCTGGTCGCGCGTGAAGTGGCTGTAGTAGTGGTAGAAGGCGTCGCCGCTGCTGATTGGGCCGTGGTTCCAGCCTGCCAGCATGTCGGCTGTGAAGGCGGGGCTGATTGCGAACTGCTCGCTGGCGTCCAGGCCGCGGTGGAAGGCATTTGCGATGATCTCGCTGCTGCCCTGGTTGATGGCGGCGCGCGTGGCAGCGGCGGTGGCCGGGGCTTTCAGCATGCGCAGGCGTTCGGCCATGTAGTGCGGCCGGTCCAGCGGGGCGAAGTCGCCGACGATGATTTTCCTGGCGATGCCGGGATCGTCGAGTGCCAGCAGCAGCGGTGGCAGGGCGCCGATATCGGTGGCGTAGATGACGAGCTGTGACTTGTCGATGCCGGCGGCTCGGATGTAATCCTTCACCACCTGTGCGTAGTCGCGCGGGGCGTAAGCGAATTTCTCCGCCGGCGGGCGTGAAGATTGGCCGTAGCCGGGCCAGTCGAAGGCGTGGACTTCGTAGTCGCTGCCCAGCTGCGTGGCGATTTCGTCCCAGGTGTGGGCGGTTTCGGGAAAGCCGTGCAGCAGGAGGATCGTGCCTTTGGGGGCGGGAGGGTTGACGACGAGCCGGCGTACGGTGATTTCCGGGCTGATTTGCAGGCGGCTGGTTTCGGCCGCGGCCGGTGCGGCTGATGCGACCGAACTTGCGGCGACGAGGGCGGCGAGCGATTTCTTGATGGTGGACATGGTGGGCATCCTGTGCGATTGGTTCTGGATGCCTTCAATATAGGACTCGCCTGCTGTGGCGTAAATGTCGTAAAACCCTCGTTTTAGGACATGCGGGCGGCGCGCCGCAGGGCTTGCGGCGGCTGGCCGTAACCGCGCAGGAATGCACGCCGCATGCGTTCGGTATCGCTGAAGCCTGTTTCGGCGGCGATTTCCTCCACCGTCAGTCGGCTTTGCTCGATCATCAGCCGTGCGGCTTCCAGGCGCAGGTGTTCGATAGCCTTGGCGGGCGACTGGCCGGTCTCGCTGGTGAAGGCGCGGCTGAACTGGCGTGGGCTGAGGTGGGCCACCGCGGCCAGGTCGGGTACCGACAACTCCAGGTGCAGGTTGCTGCGGGCGTAGCTCAGCACCCGCTGGATGCGGTCGGTCTTGGCATCCATTTCGAGCAGTGTGGAGTGCTGCGACTGGCCGCCGGCGCGGCGGTGGTAGACCACCAGTTTCCTGGCGACCGCCGTCGAGAGCTCGGCGCCGTAGTCGGCTTCGATCATGCCGAGCGCCAGGTCGATGCCGGCGCTCATGCCGGCGGATGTCCAAAGCGGGCCGTCGTTGATGAAGATGCGGTCGGCCTCCACCCGCGCGGCAGGGAAGCGCTCTTGCAGCTCGCGCGCAAACATCCAGTGTGTGGTAACGCGCCGCCCATCCAGCAGGCCTGCCTCGCCAAGCAGGAAGGCGCCGGTACAGACGGAAGCAGTGCGCCGCGCCAGCCGTGATGCGGTGCGCAGCCTGGCCAGCAGGCCGTCGGGCGTGGGGGCGGGCGATAGCAGGCCGCACGCGATCAGGGTATCGAGCTTGCGGCGCGCCAGCGGCAGGGTCTCGATGGTCGCGCCGAAGGAGTTGCGGAGCGGGCCGCCAAGTTCCGAATAGAAGCCAATGCCGTACACGGGCGAACCGGCGGTGGTATTCGCCAGCTCGAAGGCGGATGCCGCAGCCAGGCCCATGATCTGGAAGCCTTGCGGCAGGACGAAGCCGATTTTCAGCATGGCTGGAGGCGGTGCACGATCAATTCAGGGGACATCATCAATGCTCGCGGGGCGAATGTTCATATGCTTAAGCTGGGTCAACTCTTTTTCGATTGTTGGTCAGTACAGTGTATATCAACACCAATCCATAGGAAGAGCATCATGAAAGCACTGCATAAACTGATCATCGCCATCACTGCCGCCATGCTGGCCTCGCCAGCCATGGCTGCAAAAGGAAGCATCAACGGCGAGAAGATCTATGCCGCCAACTGCGCGTCTTGCCACGCGGCCGGTGTGCTGGGCGCACCGAAGGCGGGGGACAAGGCTGCCTGGGCGGCGCGCCTCAAGCAGGGCAAGGAAGTGGTCTACACCCACGGCCTGCAAGGCTTCAAGATGATGCCGCCGAAAGGTGGCAATGCGAGCCTGAAGGATGAGGAGGTGAAGGCAGCCATCGACTTCATGGCCAATGGCTGAACGGCGCGGAAGCGGCTATGATGGCTCGTACTGACTAGGGAAAAATACATGGGAAATCTGTACGACGATGCCTTGCCGCCGGCGCAGGGTGAACGCTTCGACACGCTGTTGTCGCACAAAGGGCTGGTGATCGAACGCATTGTCAGCACGTCGAAAATCGAATCGCAGCAGTACGTGCAGGAGCAGGATGAATGGGTGGTGCTGCTGCAGGGCGAGGCGCTGCTGGACGTGGCGGGGCGCCAGGTGGTTTTGAAGGCTGGCGACTACCTGTTCCTGCCATCGCACACTCCGCACTCCGTGCAGCGGGTGTCGGACGGCGCGATGTGGCTGGCGGTACACCTTCACGATAGCAAGTGACAATGCGTGAATCTTTAAGGGCACCGCTTCTGCTAACCTTGGCTGTTAATTTCTGGAGCCAAGGGAATGGAAACAACACGGCACGAGGCCATCGAAGAATTCTGGCAGCACACCTCGCATTGCGACCACAGCGTGCAGGTCTACGACGACGAAACCAGCTTCCTTGAAACGCTGGAAGCGTTCGTCATGGCCGGTTTCGACCGCAACGAAGCCGTGATCGTGATCGCGACTCCGCAGCACCGCGAGGCGCTGGCCATGCGGCTTGAGCGCAATGGCATCGATGTCGCTGCCGCCTCGATGCGCGGCCAATATATCGTGCGCGATGCGCGTAGCACGCTGGCGCGCTTCATGTTCGACGGCTGGCCGGCGGAGGCGCGCTTCCAGGCGGCGGTGGAGGAATTGGTCGCCAGGGCGCGCGAGAACCACCAGGCGGTGCGGGCTTTTGGTGAAATGGTGGCGCTGTTGTGGGACGATGGGCTGCACCGTGCCACCATGCGGCTGGAGCACCTGTGGACGCAGCTGTGCCAGCGCGAATCCTTCCCGCTGTTCTGCGCTTATCCCAAGGCGGCTTTCGATCTTGGCGAAAGCACGGCCTGCCGCGAAGTGTGCCAGGCGCATACGAGGGTCTTGCCGCCGCTATAATGGGGCGATGAAAATCGTCCTGGTCATCCTGGGCTGCCTGTTCCTGGTACTGGCGGTTCTGGGGATATTCCTGCCGCTGCTGCCAACCACGCCCTTCCTGCTGCTGGCGTCGGCCTGTTTCGCGCGCAGTTCCGACAAGCTGCACAACTGGCTGCGTACGCACGGGCGCTTTGGGCGCTACCTGCGCGATTATGAGGATGGCCGTGGCATCCCGCTGCGCGGCAAGGTGCTGGCCATGGCGATGATGTGGCCGTCCATGTTCTATTCGATGTACAAGGTGCCTTATCTGGCGCTGAAGGTCATGCTGTTCCTGGTCGCCTGCGGTGTGACGTTCTATCTGCTGCGCCTTCCTACCTCCCGTCCGCTGGATGATTAAGACCCGTTTGATTGCTGCGGCAGCTGCCGTGCTGTTGGCCCATTCCGCCTGTGCTGCGTCGTGGGAGGTGATTGCTGGCGCTCCCGTTGCGCTGGATCCGGCGCCGCTTGTTGCGCCGCGTGGGATTGCCGTGGGGCGCGATGGGGCCATCTATTTCACCGACGGTGCTGCCGTGCGCGTGCTGAAGGGGGATGGCAAGGTGGCCACGCTGCCGGGGCGCTTTATTGCACCGGCGGGACTGGCGGTGGCTTCCGATGGCACGGTGTTTGTAGCTGACGCGGGCAACCATGTGGTGAAAGCCATTTCGCCGGCGGGCGATGTGCGTACGATGGCCGGGCATGCCGGGGCTGCTGGGCGGGCGGATGGCAAGGGTATTGTGGCGGGTTTCGACCGGCCTGCAGGGTTGGTGCTGGAGGCGTCGGGCAGCTTGCTGTTGGCCGATTCGGGCAACAATGCGGTGCGCAGGATTGCTTCTGATGGCATGGTCAGCACCGTTGCGCAGCGCTTGCCGCTGCAGCCGCAGGGGATTGCGGTGGATGCGCGCGGGGGGATTGTTGTGCATGATGCGGCCACGGCGCTGCGCATCGGCGCCGGAGGCGCATGGCAGGAATTGCTGCCCGCCGCCGAACCGGCTACGCCCCGCCCGGACGGCGCGCCGGCGCGCATCGCCAGCGGTCCGCAGCCGGCGCGAGGCGGGGCTGGCGGTGAGGGACGGGGCAGTGCTGCGGCCAGCACGCAGGCGGCGGAGGAGGCGTGCCAGCGGGGCAAGTGCCTGCGCCGCTACCAGGCGCCGAGCATGCCGCTGGCGCCGCGCGGTGCGCAGCCGGCGCCCGCTGGCCAGGTGGCGCTGGATGGCGAAGGCCGTTTGCTGGCGACGGCGCCGGCCACCGGCAGCATCTACCGCATCGAACGCAATGGCATCATCACGCCGCTGCTGGGCGCGGGCGACGTGACCGGCGAACTGTCCGGCGTAGCGCGCGGCAGCGACGGCAGCCTGCACCTGCTGCTGGCCGAGCGCCTGGCCGCCGCCAGCTGGGACGCCAGCGGCAAGCCGCAGCCGCTCGTCCTGCAATACGCCGCCTCATTGAACCGCGACGGCCCAGCCCTGCAGGCCCGCTTCAGCGACATCAGCCAGCTGGCAGTGGGCCGCGATGGCGGCCTGTACGTGCTCGATGGCGACCAGCTGCGCCGCATCGACAAGGAAGGCGTAGTGCGCACGCTGCTGCAGGAAGGCGGCTTCCGCAAGCTGCGCGAACAGCACCCGGCCGCCCAGGTCGACTTGCACGGCTCCATGGCGGCCCGCCCCAGCACCGGCATCTTCGTCACCGCCAACGGCGCACTGGCCGGCGTCAGTACCGAAGGCATGATCTCCTTCATCAGCGGACCGCCCGGTATGTCGCCCGACCAGACCGGCATGCTGCCGGCGCTGCGCCGCATCTGGGCCTACGTGGCGCAGGACGCGGAACCGTTCGTGCTGCCCGGCTTGGGCCGCCATCGCATCGCGGCCGACGCCAGCGGCCAGGCATGGTACTGCGCCGACAATGTGCTGTGGCGCATCCGCCCGCGCGGCGTGGCGCGCAAGATCGCGCTGCAAGGAACGGACGGCTGCGGCGACGTCCTGGTTGCGCCCAACGACGAAGTATTCATGCTGCACGGCCACTACATAACGCGCGTCGGCGCAGACGGCTACCAGTGGCTGGCAGCCGGCAGCCGCGAACGCAAGAACAGCACCGACGGTGCTGGCCTGCTGGCCCGCTTCCGCCGCATCACCCAGGCCGTGGTGGACGCGCAAAACAACATCCATCTGCTCGATGATGGTATCTTGCGCAGGATGTCGGCGAACGGCGAAATCACCACCGAGGGGAAAGACTTGTTCGCGGCAGTCGGCAAGCTGCGCGCCCTGGCGGTGGGCCGCAAGGGCGTGCTTTATCTCGCAACTGAACGCACGATCCTGAGGATGAAACCATGAGGACCAGTCTTCTCGTTTTGCCTGCACTGCTGGCGGCCGCCTGCGCCGCCAATGCCCAGACCCTGCCCGATGTACTGCTCAAGGAATTCCACCGCCAGTCCGGCGTCACCGGCATGGCTGCCGCCATTGTGCGCGACGGCCAGCTGGTATGGCACGGCGAAACCGGCTACGCCGACGCCGCGCGCAAGCAGCCGGTCACGTCGCAGACTGAATTCCGCCTTGGCAGCGTGTCCAAGTTCGTCACCATCGCCATGCTGGCGCGCCTGGTCGACCAGGGCCGCATCGACCTGCAGCGGCCGGTGCGTTCCTACCTGCCGAACTACCCGGCCAAGCAGTACGAATTCACCCCGCTGCAACTGGCCACGCACACCTCCGGCATGGGCCATTACGAATACGGCGACGAAAAATTCGACGAGCGCGCGGAGCCTTACAAGACCGTCACCGAGGGTCTGACGGTGTTCCAGGACCGCCCCTTGCGGCGCGCCCCCGGTACTGCATTCGAGTATTCCAGCTACGCCTACAACCTGCTGTCTGCGGTGATGGAAAGCGCCGCGCGGGATGACTTTCGCAGCATGATTGCCGACACCGCGCGCCTGGCCGGTACGCCGTCGCTGCAGCCGGAACTCGTGGCGCCGGTTGGGGCGAACTGGTCGCATCTTTACACGCCGGATGGCGAGGAACTGCCGCGCCGGAATATCACGTCCAAGTGGTCCGGCGGCGGCATGCTGGCGAACGCGCCGGATGTCGCGCGTTTCGGCCTGAAGACGCTTGACCCGGCCTTCATCAAACCCGGCACTTTGGCGTGGTTCACCACCCAGCAGAAGTTCAGCAACGGCGAAGGCATCGGCGGCAAGGACTTCAAGCAGGCCATCGGCTGGCGGGTCAGCACCGATTACTACGGCAGGAACTACTTCCACCATGCCGGAGCCATCCTGGGCGGCCGCTCGCAGGTCAGCGTCTTCCCGGAGCAGAAGGCGGCGGTCAGCCTGCTGGCCAACGTCATGTTCACTTCGGCGGTGGCGCTGTCGACCGAGTCGCTGTACGACGCGTACTTGTCTGCCTCGGTGCAGGGCGGCGCCAAATGCCGCGAAGGCACGCGCCGCTTCAACGCCGTGCTGCGCGACAAGCCGTTGGAAGGAACGGTGCGTTTCTCGCGCGAAGGCGCTTTCTGCCGGGCCGACGTTTCGGCCGACAACGCGCTGGGCGCGGCCGTAGCACGCAACGGTGCGGCGCCGGGCATCGTGGCGTACAGCCGCGCCGGTGAAGGCAATACCTACTTCGTGACGCCGGTCGGGATCTATCCGGGCAAGGCAGCCGGCGAAACGTTGGCCGTGCAGCTGTCGCAGGGCGTCGTGGAGCTGAAGCTTAACTAAGCTCCACCAGCCGCCGCCCCAGCCGCTTGCCGAGCGCCAGCAGGGTGAGGGTAGGCGGCAAGCCCCACGGCGCCGGCAGCACCGCCGCATCGCACACGTACAGCCCCGGCGTGGCGCTGCGCAAATCACTGTCCACCGCCGCCTCGCCGCCGCGGCCCACCGCCAGCGCGCCGCCGGGATGGGCCGCGAAATGCCAGCTCTGGAACACGTGGCGCGCCCCCGCTTCTGCCAGGATGCGGCGCGCCAGCTCCGTGCCGCGCTTGAAGCGTGCGCGGTCTTCCGGCTGCAGGCGCTTGTCGGCCCAGCGCGGGCCGATGCCGCCGCCCGCCGCATCGCGGATCTTGACCATGATGCTGAGCGTGCGGCCATGCGCGAACAGGCGGTCCACGCGGCCTACCTGCAGCGCAAAGGCCTGGTACATCGGCTTGGGCAGGGTCAGGTCCGAGAACGACAGCCCGTCGTCAGGCAGCGCCATGCCGGCCGCCATCGGCACCTCGGCGCCCGCGCCGGATTGGCCCGGCAGGCCTTCCACCGTTCCCATCACCGCAATCACCGGATCGCTGAAGAAGGGCAGGCTGCGCGGCGCCAGCCCGGAGGCATGCAGCAGGCGCGGGCTGCCGATGCCGCCCGCCGCCAGCACCACCGATGCAGCGCGGACGCTATGCAGGGCGCCGTCGCGCGCATATTCCACGCCCACCGCGCGGCCCTGTTCCAGCAGCACACGCGTAGCGCGCGCATGGTCGACCAGATGGGCGCCGCGCAGCCGCGCCGCATCCAGCAATTCGCGCGCGCTCCATTTGGCGCCGTAAGGACAGCCATAGACGCAACGCCAGCAGCCGGTGCGGCAGATGGAGGGCCGGATCATCTTGTCCAGCTTCTGCCATGGCAGGCCGGCCGCGCGGGCGGCCTGCATGATGCGCTGCGCCAGGGGACCAAGCAGCTCGTCCGGCAATGGACCGATCGGCAGTTCGGCGCGGCACTCCGCCAGCGCCGGCGCCAGGTCGATGCCCAGCGCCGCAAAGCGCTCCAGCGGCGGCGCCGCTGCGGTGGCAAAGTTCAGGGTGGAGGTGCCGCCGGCAGTCAGGCCGCGCACCAGCAGCGAGCCATCGCTGTGGAAGAAGGCGCCCTTGCCGGGAACGGCAGCGATGCCCGCCATTTGCGCCAGCGTACCGCGCAAGGGCGCGCTGCCGCCCTGTTCCAGCACCAAAACGCGCTGGCCTTGCCGCGCCAGCGTTTCAGCCACGCTGGCGCCACCGGGACCGCTGCCCACCACAACGGTGTCGTAGCGCTGCAGCGCCGGACCATCAGCCATGCGCCCCCGCTTCCGGGCGCAGGTGGCCAAGCAAGTCTTTCAATGCGCCGGCCGACAAGCCATCCAGTTCCGGCGAACGGCGGTCGATCTCGTTGGCCAGGTCGGCCATTAGCCAGTCCATTTCATCGAGCAGTGCGCGCAGTTCGGCCAGCATACCGGGATCGTCCTGCACCATGGACAGCATGCTGGCCATATTGTCCGGATCAAAACCGGCCTGCAGCACCAGCGAACGGATGGCCGCCATGCGGTCGAACAGGAAGGCCATCGGCGCACCCGGCGCGTCGGCCATCGGACGCCGCTCCAGCAGGTCGCGCAGCTTGAACCAGGCCGGCAGCAGGGCCGACAAGTGCTCCAGGCGCGAGCTCGGGTCGCCCGCCGCGGCCTTGCCGGTCGGTGCGGCGACGCCGTGCAACTGCAGCAGGTCGCGCAGCACGCTGGCCACGCCGCCGTCGAAGCGCGCTTTATTGATCCTGTATAGCATTTCCAGGCGCGGCATGTCGAGGCGGCGCAGTACCGCCTCGGTGACATCGGCGGCCGCCACGATGCGGGCCATCTTGCCCACCTGCTCGCCGCGCAAGCCGTGCGGATAACCGCTGCCATCCAGCCGTTCGTGATGCTGCAGCACGGCCTTGGCGGCGGCGGGCGGGAAGCCCTTCAGCTCCTTCAACAGCAGGTAGCCGGTCAGCGGATGCACGTGGACGAAGCGGCGCTCGTCTGCGGTGATCTGGTGCGACTGGTCGAGGATGTGCGGGTCGGTGTGCATCTCGCCGAAATCGTGGCACAGGGCGCCCAGCAGCACGGCCGGCAGATCGCCCGGCGCCATGCCCATGCGCTGCGCGCAGGCAAAGGCGATGATGGCGCAGTGCAGGGAATGGCCGAACATGGCCGGATGCTTATCCGACATCACGGTCAGGCGCAGTTCGATGGTGGAGTGCAGCTGCAGGTTGGCGGTGCAATGCTTCAACTGGCGCGGATCGCCGGCGCGCGCCAGCAGCTGGCGGTACAGCCCTTCATGCTCCAGCAAGCGGTCGAACTCAATGGCCAGCGCCGCCGCATCGATCGCCTTGTCGGATGTGAGCACCTGGTCCAGCGGCGCCGATAACTTGTATCGAGTAAGTTTCTCGAACTGCTTGCTGTCGATACGCGCGCCCTTGGCCAGTAGCTTGGTGCCGTTGCTGGCGTAGATATCCTCGCTGGCGATGACGTCGCGCGTATCGCCCATCTCGGTCACAGAGCGCACGAAGTGCGGGCTCTCACCGGGGACTTCCACTGCTTGCAGTTCGCTAGCCATAAAAATGTCCACCCTAGGGTCAGACCCTAAAGTGGACATTTTCGCAGAAAAAAAAGCCCCGCGGGTAGCGGGGCTGTGCAATGAAGGCGGAGAGACGCCTTTGAAACACCTTAGAACTTGTAGCGTAGGCCTGCCAGGAACTCGCGGCCGGTCACGTTGTTGACCACCACGCTGTTGCGCGCGCGGCTCACGAACTGGTCGTTTTCCTCGTTGGTCAGGTTCACGCCTTCCAACGTGAATTCCAGCTTGTCGTTGACCTTATAGGACAAGGACAGGTCGACGTTGAGCGACTTGTTCTTGCCTTCCACATCGTTATTGTTCTGGCCCGGCACGCGGGTGACGAATGCGGCGCGCGAGGAGGCCGAGATGCGGGCACTCAGTTTGCCGTTGTCGTAGTACAGCGTGGCGTTCCAGGAACGCGGCGACAGGTTAAGCAGGTCGTCGACGATGCGGTCATTGCTGGTTGGCGACACCACGTACTCGATCTTCGATTTCACGTGGGTGTAGTTCAGCAGCGTGCCGAAGTCCTTGCCCCAGGACGGCAGGAAGGTGAACGGCTGCTGGTAATTCAGCTCAAAGCCTTTCAGCTTGCCGCCGTCGGTATTGATCGGCGCCGTCACCTGGAACACTTCCTCGCCGGTGAAGTTCGCCGGCAGCAGCGACATCGGCAACCCGGTATCGCGGTAGGCGATATTGGTGCGCAGCGACTGGATGTAGGTCGAGATGTTCTTCTGGAACAGGCCCAGGCCCACAAAGGCGTTCTTGCCGAAGTAGTATTCGAAGCTGCTGTCGAAAGTCTTGGCGCGGAACGGCTTCAGCAGCGGGTTGCCGGTGGTGATGGTCAGCGTGCCGGTGGTGGCGATGGTGCCGCCCGGCGACAGGTTGCCCAGCTGCGGACGGGTCATCACCTTGGCCGCGCCGAAGCGGGCGATGAAGTCGTTGGTCACGTTCAGCGCCACGTTCAGCGATGGCAGCACGTCTTCGTAGCTGTTCTCCACGGTGACGGCGGTGCCGCCGTTGGTGGCCTGGTAGCCGGTGGCGCTCAGCTCCGTCTTCACGTAGCGGGCGCCGAAGTTGCCGCGCAGCGGCATGCCGGCCAGCTCGTTCTTGAATTCGCCCATCAGGTAGAAGCCGCGGTCATCCTCGGTCACCGCGCGGTTGTTGCCGCGTGCATTGCCGTTGGTGATGGAGGACAGGGTGAAGTCGCCCGGGCCGCCGGCAGGACCGCTCTTGATGCAGTTGCAGTAGATGTCGTAGGCCTTGGCAATCGCGTTCAGGTCCGGAATCAGCCAGGTGGTGTAGGTGCCGCCCGGCAGGTTCTGGCCTTTGCCGAAACCGCTTACGGTGGTGGACAGGGTGCCCGCGCCGGCTGGCGGCGCGAAGATCGTATCGTTCTGGTTCACGCGGCGGAACTCGTACGAGTCGAAGTCGTACTTCTTGCTGTTGTAGCCGCCCTTGAGGGTCAGGCCGTCGGTGGCTTCCCAGCTCAGGTCCACGGTCGCGGTGTCGTTGCGGTTGTTGGCGCCCTGCGGACGGATGCGGATCTCGCTGGTGGTGGTGTTGGCTACGGTGGTCGGCTGGGTGCCGCTGGCGACCTGCGGTACGCCGACGATCTGCATTGGGCCGCTGGCCGATGCCGGGTCGAACGGCAGCGTAATCAGCGGATGGCGGTCGTCGTTGCGGAAGTCGATCGTGTAGCCGTTCACGTTCAGCGCATCGAGCGTGGTGGTGGTCTGCACCGGGTTGCGGAACTTGGAGGTGGCGCGGCCGATGCGGGCCTGCAGCTGCAGGGTATCGGTCAGGCGCTGCTCCAGGGTCAGGGTCGGCTGGGTGAAGGTGGTCGACAGCTCGTCGAAGCGCGACTCGGCGCGGATATCGACGCCGTTGAACTTACCGTACAACAGGTTGCCGTTCGGCGCGTACTGCGCTTCCACCACCGAGGTTTGCGGCTTGCCGCCCTGGCTGGCGGAGCGGCTGAAGGAGATCGCCTCCAGGAAGTCTTCCTGGCGCGTCGCATCGAGCTTCGCGTACAGCATGTCGAAGGTCAGCAACGAGCCTTGCATCGGGCGCCATTGCACGGAGCCGGTCAGGCCGATGCGGTCCTGGTCGTGGGTCAGGCGGCCATAGCGCGGCAGGCGCGGATGGAAATTGCTGGCGCTGCTGGCCGCGTTGTAGGCATCGGTTGCCGCTTGCGATGCGGGCAGGCGTGGCACGCCTTGCGCTGCCGGGCCGCAGGTGGTGGCGGTGGAGTTGGACGGGTTGGCGGTCACGCCTTGCGGGGCGCACCAGCCGCCGCTCGACGGGCCGTTATCCCAGCGCACGGTGGAGAAGCCTTCTTCCAGCAGCTGGCGCTTGGAGAACGCGCCGGACAGCAGCACGCCCACCTTGCGGTCGGCGAAAGTGTCGGACAGCAGGAAGGCCACGCGCGGGTCGGTCTTCTTCGACAGGTCGTTGTACTTGCCCTTGGCGGTGATGGTGGCGTTGAAGCCTTTCAGGTCGAAGGGACGCATGGTTTGCAGGTCCACGGTGGCGCCCAGCGAGCCTTCATCGACGTCGGCCGAAGAGCTCTTGCGCACGGTCAGCGACGAGAACAGCTCGGAGGCGAACACGTTGAAGTCGAAGCCGCGCGAACGGTTGGTGCCGCCCGAACTGTCGGTGCCGCCGGTGGTGGCCAGCGCTTCCAGGCCGTTGATGCGCACGCGGGTGAAGTCCTGGCCCAGGCCGCGCACGGTGATGTTGCGGCCTTCGCCGGCGTCGCGGTCGATCACCACGCCCGGCACGCGCTGCAGCGACTCGGCCAGGTTGGTGTCGGGGAACTTGCCCATGTCTTCGGACTTGATGACATCGACGATGCCGTTGTCTTCGCGCTTCTTGTTCAACGCCGATTCCAGCGCCGCGCGCAGGCCGGTCACCACCACCTTCATTTCAGGTTCGGCGCTTGGCGCGGCAGGGGCGGTGGACTGGGCGTGCGCCAGGCCGATGGCCAGGGCGGTGACAGAGTAAGTGCCGACGAGGCGCAGCGCGAACTTGCGCAAAGCCTCGGATTGATCCGTGAACTTCATACCATCTCCTAGTTTTATTATTGCAGCTGACTCTTGGTAATTGGTCAGGCCGATTTCTGTATTCTATGTCAAGGTTTTTGCTATGTGGTCAGTCCAAATGTAAATCCGGCCTGTCCACATGCTGCGCCGTTGCGCGCACGCCACGTCTTATGGATGACCTCGTGTCCCCCTTGGGGTGTGACCCCAGGGTGGGACACGGGCTCTAGCGTAGGGTGACGCGGAGCGGGTTGGCGGCGCGGGCGGCGGCTTGCGCCACGTATTGCTGCCACTGCGCCTGGCTGGTGATCTCGCCGGCGCGGCTCCAGGCGCCGCCGGCGTAGTAGCGCAGTGGCTTGCCGGCGCTGGCGGGGGCGAGGATCAGTTCGTTCAGGGCGTCGTCGGCGAAGCCTTGGGCGGTGGGGACGATGACCGCGGTGCCGAAGGCGCCGTTGCTGGCCTGTTCGACCCATTGCAGCAGCACCTTGCCTTCGCGCTTGGTGGCGATTTGCGGGTTCTGGCCTTTGTCGGCGGGGTTCTTGTTCAGGCCCACGGCCACGGTGATCGGCTTGTCGCCGGCGTAGCTGAAGGTCGATTCGATCAGGTCCAGCTGATGGCCGGCGTCGACGGTGAAACGCTTGGTTTCGGTGACCGGCAGGCCGGCTGCGTCCCACGCCGCATACGACAGTTCGAACACGCTGCGCACCGGACCGTTGGCCAGCACTTTCCAGCTGGCGTAGTTGGTGGAGACGTACAGCTTGCCGCCTTCCCACACGCCGGTGCCGCCGGCGCCGCGCGAGCGGCCGACGTTGTACATGTCCATGCCTTCGCCTTCGTCATGGTGGTAGTGGTCATGGCCTTTGTTGTACCAGCGGTCGACGATCGGGTAGGGCACGCGCTTGAACCACAGGTCCAGGCCGGAGGTGACCAGCACTTCCTTTACCACGCCAGCCGGGGCGGGGGCGGCCAGCGCGGGACCGTAGGTGCGGTGCGCCAGCTTGTCGTTTTCCCAAGCGAAGTCGTCCAGGCGTTCCTGCACGTAGCGGGCAAAGGTCTGCGGCGGAGTAGGCGCGGCCACGCCGTCGATCTTCTCCACGGTGTAGGTGGCGGACTTTTCGCCGGCCTTGAAGCTGTGCTGGAAAATCAGCTCGCCGTAGGCGATGCCGATGTTCTGCGGGTCCTTGGCCTGCGGCGCGACATTGGTGACCTGGTGCGGCACCACGCGGCCATTGGCGTCGCGCACGGCGATCTTTTGCACCAGCGCGTGCGGCAGGGCCTTGTTCACTTCCGACCATGGCACGGTCACCGTCTCGGACGGGCGCGCGATGTCGAGGTCGTGCTGCAGCGTGATGGTCAGGCGCTCGGCGGCCGATGCGGCCAGCGCCGGCAGGGCGGCCGCCAGCGCGGCCAGGATGCGGGTCGTCTTCATTGGCCGGCTCTCCTTAATGGTGTTCGCGGTAGTCGGTCGCACCGCCTTTCGGCAGGTAGTGGTAAGTGCGCACGCGGAACTGGATGTCGAGCTTGGGATTGGTGACCAGCTTGATCATCTCGGCGCCGGCCAGCAGCACCGGGCCGTAGCCGTGCAAGGCGTGCTTGCTGGTCGGGCGGTTGTAGTAGTACACCATGTCGCCAGCCAGCGTGGTGCCGACGCAAGTGCCTTCGACCTCGCCGGCGTCGGTGATCCTGGTCTGCAGGCCGGCCCAGCCGGCTTGTGCGATGGAACCGTATGGCGCAGGCGAGACCCAGCCCTGGTTGACCGCGTGCGCGATCACGTAGGTGAAGATGGCGGAGGCCGAGGTCTCGAGGTAGGAGTCGTTACGGTCGATCATCTGGTGCCACAGGCCGGTGCCGGACTGGCGTTCGGCGATGCCCTGCAGCGCCTTGCGCAGCTGCGACAGCACTTTCGGGTAGCCCGGGTGGTCCTTCGGCAGCACGTCCAGCAGGTCCGACATGGCCAGCACCGACCAGCCGTTGGCGCGCGACCAGTAGAAGTTTGGCGCGTCCTTCATGCCGGCGTGCCAGCCGTGGGTGTACAGGTTGGTTTTCGGGTTGAACAGGTAGTTGGCCATGTTCAGCACATTCTTCACCGCGTCGTCGTAGTAGGCGCGTTTGCCGGTCATGCGGCCCATCTCGGCCAGCGCCGGAATGCCCATATACATATCGTCGCCCCACAGCGATTCAGCCTGCGGGCGTTTGCGCGCCAGGGTGCCATCCTTCAGGCGGAACTGCTGGTTGGCGACCCAGTCGCTGCAGGTGGCGATCATATCGGCCAGGTCCGGGCCGACCTTGGCTGCGCGGGCGCGCATCAGGGCGGCGCACATCGAGCCTGAGTCGTCCAGCGAGCGCGGGTCGAGGAAGCGCGAGAAGCTGTTGGCGCGTTCCAGCTTGAACTGCTTCTCCTGCGCGGCAAAGTAAGGCTTGCTCTCTTTGAAGAAATTGAAATGGCGCTCGGTCATGGCGGTGAAGCTCTTGTCGCCGGTGGCTTCGGCGGCGCGCAGCAGGCCGGCGTGCACCACGCCCATCTCATACACCTGGATGCCGAAATCGCCCTTGCTTGGCTCGAAGATCGCATCGGCTACCGGTGCGCTCAGGTCGGTGATGGCGGCGCCGGTCTTCTTGCTGATGATGCGGGTCGGCGTGACGGAGTCCATATAGCCGCGCACCTTGTGCAGGGTGCCGGTGATTTCCGCCACGGTCGGCATCTTGTACGGCACCGGGTAGGTGCCTTCGCCGGCATCGTTGGCGTTTTTGTTGTCGGGATTGCGGTACGGGCCTTCGGCCTGGGCCGGGCTGAGGGCGAACAGGCAGGCCAGGACGGCTGCCAGCAGGGGAAATTTCGGCTTCATAGGTCTCCGGGTGCGACGTTTTAAGTGTGGTGAAAGTGCGTCATCTGGTCAGGCCATTCTAATTTGGTCAGACCAAATAAGCAAGGTGGACTAGCCAATCGTGATTTTTATGTGGCATACTGAAAACGCTGGATAGGACACCCCAAAGGACTTCGAATGAAAATTGCACGCTACATCAAGATGCACGAGGCAGACAATGTTGCCATCGTGGTCAATGACGGCGGCTTGCCGGCCGGCTCGGTCTTCGAGGATGGCCTGGTGCTGGTCGAAGGCGTGCCACAGGGGCATAAGGTAGCGCTGACCGACCTGGCTGAAGGCGACCCGGTCACCCGCTACAACGTGACCATCGGTTACGCCGACCAGGCGATTCCGCGCGGCTCCTGGGTCTCGGAAAAGGTGCTGCGCATGCCGGGCGCCCGCTCGCTGGACGGCCTGCCGATCGGCACCCGCACCCCGCCGCCGCTGCCGCCGCTGGAGGGCTACACCTTCCAGGGCTACCGTAATGCCGATGGTTCGGTCGGCACGCGCAACATCCTGGCCGTGACCACCACCGTGCAGTGCGTGTCGGGCGTGGTCGATTTTGCTGTCAAGCGTATCAAGGAAGAACTGCTGCCGCGCTATCCGAACGTGGATGACGTGGTGGGGCTGGAGCATATCTACGGCTGCGGCGTGGCGATCGATGCGCCGGGCGCCGATGTGCCGATCCGCACCCTGCGCAATATCAGCAAGAACCCGAATTTCGGCAACCAGGTGATGGTGGTATCGCTGGGCTGCGAAAAGCTGCCGCCGACCCGCCTGTTCCCGGCTGGTTCGATCCCGATTGCTGCGGCCAACGCCAACGCACCGGCCGGCGAGCCGGACGTGGTGTGCCTGCAGGATGGCGCGCATGTCGGTTTCATGTCGATGATCGAATCGATCATGAAGACCGCCGAGCATCACCTGAAAATTTTGAACGCCCGCCAGCGCGAAACCGTGCCGGCTTCCGAGCTGGTGGTGGGCGTGCAGTGCGGCGGCAGCGATGCCTTCTCGGGCGTTACCGCGAATCCGGCGGTGGGCTTTGCCACCGACCTGCTGGTGCGCGCCGGCGCCACGGTGATGTTCTCGGAAGTGACCGAGGTGCGCGATGGCATCGACCAGCTCACCTCGCGCGCCGCGACGCCGGAAGTGGCCGCCGCCATGATCCGCGAGATGCAGTGGTATGACGATTACCTGAAGCGCGGCAGCGTTGACCGCAGCGCCAACACCACGCCGGGCAACAAGAAGGGCGGCCTGTCGAACATCGTGGAAAAGGCCATGGGGTCGATCGTCAAATCCGGCTCGGGCGCGATCCATGGCGTGCTGTCGCCGGGCGACAAAGTGGCGCAGAAGGGTTTGATCTACGCCGCCACCCCCGCCAGCGATTTCATTTGCGGCACGCTGCAAATGGCGGCGGGCATGAATATCCACGTCTTCACCACCGGCCGCGGCACGCCATACGGCCTGGCGGCGGTGCCGGTGATCAAAGTCGCCACCCGCAACGACCTGGCGCAGCGCTGGCACGACCTGATGGATGTGAACGCGGGCCGCATCGCCAGCGGCGAAGCCACCATCGAGGATATCGGCTGGGAGCTGTTCCGCCTGATGCTCGACGTGGCCAGCGGCAAAGAGACCTGGGCCGAACACTGGAAGATCCATAATTCCCTGGCGCTGTTCAATCCAGCGCCGGTTACCTGATATCGGAGTAGAAAAATGACGGCAAAACCTTTCAAACGCATCCTGATGACCGGCGCGGCCGGCGGCTTGGGTAAGGTGCTGCGCGACCGCATCAAACCGTGGGCGGAAGTGGTGCGCCTGAGCGATATCGCCGATATGGGCGAGGCGCGCCCTGGCGAAGAGCTGGTGCAGTGCGACCTGTCCGACAAGGCGGCGGTGATGCAGCTGATGGAGGGCGTGGATGCGGTGCTGCATTTCGGCGGCATCTCGACCGAGGCGCCGTTCGAGGCGATCATGCAGGCCAATATCCTGGGCGTGGCGAACCTGTACGAGGCGGCTT
This sequence comes from Pseudoduganella sp. OTU4001, assembly GCF_038440195.1. Classification (NCBI taxonomy): domain Bacteria; kingdom Pseudomonadati; phylum Pseudomonadota; class Betaproteobacteria; order Burkholderiales; family Oxalobacteraceae; genus Pseudoduganella; species Pseudoduganella sp. OTU4001. Next base: position 65,720 of record NZ_JASATG010000007.1, read on the forward strand.
ACAAGCATGGCGTGAAGCGCCTGATGTTCGCCAGCTCGAACCACGCTATCGGCTACTACAAGACCACCGATATGCTGGATGCGAATATGCCGACCCGTCCGGATAGCATGTACGGCATCTCCAAGGTGTTTGGCGAGCAGATGTCGCGCTACTACTACGACCGTTTTGGCATCGAGACGGTGTGCATCCGCATCGGTTCCAGCTTCCCGGAGCCGGCCAACAAGCGCATGATGTCGACCTATCTGTCCTATGACGATTTGACCGAACTGCTGCGCTGTTCGCTGTTCGCGCCGCGCGTTGGGCACACCATTGTGTTCGGCATGTCGGACAACGACTCCGTGTGGTGGGACAACCGCTACGCGGCGCACCTGGGATATCGTCCGAAGGATTCTTCGTCCAGGTTTGCGCACCTGTTCCCGGATACCAGCGAGTTCCCGGCCAAGGATGACGTGACCACCATCTACCAGGGCGGCAAGTTCCTGCTCGACGGCCCGATATTCAAATGATCGAGCTGCGCAAGGGCAGCCTGCGGGCGGTGGTGCTGCCTGCCGCCGGCGGCGGCCTGGCGCGCTTGGATTGGCTGGCGCCGCAGGATGGCGCCGAGCCGATATTGCGTCCCGCGCCCGACGGCGTCGCGCAGCCCTTGCCAGGCCAGATGGCCTGCTTCCCCCTTGTCCCCTGGTCCAACCGCATTTCCCCTGACGGCTTCGAATTCGAAGGCCAGCGCTACACGCCTGCGCCCACGCGCGACGGCGATCCATGTCCGATCCATGGTGATGGCTGGCGCCTGCCATGGCAAGTCGAATCGCGCGACGAGAGCAGCGTGGTGCTGTCCTTGTACCGCCGCGATGGCTCGCCATTCGCCTTCACCGCCCACATGGCCTACACGCTGTCGGCCAACGCCCTGCGCGTGACGCTGAAGGTCACCAACAATGGCCCACACGCACTGCCGTTCGGCCTCGGCCTGCACCCCTGGATGCCGCACCCTGAAGACGCCCGCTTGCGCGCTGCTGCCGACGGCGTCTGGCTGTCCGGCACCGACAAGCTCCCCACCCGGCACGTGGCGCCGCCTGCGGCTTGGGACTTCTCCGACGAGATCCCGCGCCCGCTGCCGCGCGACGGCGTGGACCATGCTTTCACCGGCTGGAACGGACGCGCCGAGATTGACTGGCCGGCGCGCAAGCTGCGGTTGCGGATGGAGGCCGACATGGGCTACTACATCCTGTACGTCCCGCCCGGCAAGGACTTCTTCTGTTTCGAACCGGTCGACCACCCGATCAACGCCTTCAACCTTCCCGGCGGCCCGATGGCCAACGGCCTGACCGTGCTGGCGCCGGGGCAGGACCTGTGGCGCACCGTAACGTTTGCCGTCGAGGAGCTGGCATGAAACCTTCGCGCACGGTTGCTGCGCTATTTTGCGCCGCGCTGGCGGCGACCGCGCAGGCCCTGGCCGAACCGGCCGGCGCCGCGCCTGCACCGTACAACGCTGAAACCACGTATGCCAAGCTGGTGGGCCAGTATCCGTACATTGCCATCGCCAGCGCTGACGTCCCGGCGCCCGTGCGTGTGCTGCGCGGCCTGACCTATGTCCAGCGCGGCGAACGCGCCCTGCAGCTGGACCTCTACCTGCCCGGCGCAAATGCCGGGACGCCCGGCAGCCCGTCCACGCCCGCAGCCGCGCCGCTGGTCGTCCTGGTCCACGGCGGCGGATGGCGCAGCGGAACGCGCGAGAATATGGCCCCGCTGGCAGCGCGCCTCGCAGCACGCGGTTTCGCCGCCGCCACGGTCAGCTACCGCTTGTCCGGCGAAGCGCAATATCCCGCCGCCATCCACGACGTCAAGCAAGCCATCCGCTGGCTGCGCACCGCCGCGCCGCAATATGGCTTCGACCCGCAACGCATCGCCATCGCAGGCGGCTCCGCCGGCGGCCAGATCGCCGCCCTGGTCGGCATGACCAATGGCCACCCCGCCTTCGATCCCGATGCAGCCAGCGCCACCCACTCCGCCGCCGCTCGCGCCCTCGGCGCTGCGCCGAACGCTGCGGAGGTGGCCGTCGCATCGAGCGCCGTGCAAGCCGTCATCAACATCGACGGCCTGTCCGACTTCACATCCGCCGCAGCACGCGAGCACGAAGACGACCCGGCCAAGAACCCCTCCGCAGCCGGCGCCTGGCTGGGAGGCCGCTACGCCACCCGCGCAGAGGTATGGCATGCAGCATCCCCCCTCACGCACGCCGGTGCCAGCAGCCCCCCAACCCTATTCATCACAAGCAGCCAAACGCGCTTCAGCATCGGCCGCGAAGAGCTCACAGCCCGCCTGGCCCAGCACAACATCGCCAGCGAGCACGCAAACCTGCCCGGCACCCCGCACTCCTTCTGGCTTTTCGACCCCTGGCTCGCACCAACCGTCGATGCAATGGAACGCTTCCTGCACCGCACCTTCGGCACAACGCAGGCAGCACGCGCGCCATGGTCCGCAGACCTTGGCGATGGCCGCTACCGCAACCCCATCCTGCACGCCGACTACTCCGACCCAGACGCCATCCGCGTCGGCCAGCGCTACTACATGACATCCTCCAGCTTCACCAACGTCCCAGGCCTGCCGCTGCTGGAATCCGACGACATGGTGAACTGGCGCCTGGTCGGCCACGCCTTGCCACGCCTGGTACCGGAAGAAGGCTTCCGCACGCCCCAACACGGCAAAGGCGTCTGGGCCCCAAGCCTGCGCCACCACGCCGGAAAATTCTGGATCTTCTACCCAGACCCCGACTACGGCATCTACGTCATCACCGCAAAAAACTTCGCCGGCCCATGGAGCAAGCCGCGCCTGCTGATGGCCGGCAAAGGCCTGATCGACCCCACGCCGCTGTGGGACGACGACGGCAAGGCATGGCTGCTGCACGGCTGGGCAAAATCGCGCGCCGGTTTCAATAACGTTTTGAGCCTGCGCCCAATGGCGCCAGACGGCAGCCGCATGCTGGACGATGTCAGCCGCGTCGTCATCGACGGCAACACGCTACCCGGTTACAAGACGCTCGAAGGCCCCAAGTTCTACAAGCACAATGGCTGGTACTACGTGTTCGCCCCGGCAGGCGGCGTGGAGACCGGCTGGCAGTCCGTCTTCCGCTCGCGCCACATCGACGGCCCCTACGAAGCGCGCATCGTGATGGAGCAGGGCGCCAGCAGCATCAACGGGCCCCACCAGGGCGCCTGGGTGCGCGCAGCCGATGGCAGCGACTGGTTCTACCATTTCCAGGACAAACGCGCCTTCGGTCGCGTAGTGCATCTGCAGCCGATGCGCTGGCAGGACGACGGCTGGCCGATCATCGGCGAACCCTCCGCCAGGCCCGGCGTCGGCCAGCCGGTGACTGAGCACGCCAAGCCGCTGCCCGTACGCCCCGGCGCCGCGCGGGCGCCGGAATGGCCCGTCATCGGCGACGAGTTCGGCGCAACGCGCCTGGCGCCGCAATGGCAGTGGGTGGCGAACCCAGAGCCGGGCTGGTATTCGCTGACCGTCCGCGCCGGCTACATGCGCCTTTACGCGCAGCCTGCACCATCCGGCGATGCCCCGCTGCGCTCCATGCCTGCCGTCCTCACGCAAAAGCCGCCCGCACCAGTTTTCACTGCGACCGCCAAACTTGACCTGCACGCTATTGCGGATGGCGACGAAGCCGGCCTCGCCATGTACGGCCAAAGCTACGCCTGGCTGGGCCTGCGCCGCGAGCAGGGCGGGATGCGTGCGGTGTATGTGCGCTGCGAAGCAGTCAACGAGAAATGCAAAGAGCAGACCGCAGCTTCGCAGCCGTCAGTCACGAACGGCGAGCCAATCTACCTGCGGATGCAAGTCGGCGCCGGCGGACAAACCATGTTCTCCCTCAGCGTCGATGGCGCGAACTACACGCCAGCCGGCACCCCGTTCACCGCCGCCATGGGCCGCTGGGTCGGCGCCCAGATCGCCCTGTTCGCACGCGGCGCAAGCGGCGCCTACGCCGACATCGACTACCTGCGCATTACGCCCTGAATGCCAGGCTTCATTTCCCGCGTACGCTGTAGGCGCGCGGCAAAGTCTTTCAGGAACTCGGCGCGATGGCGGCTGACGGATAAAGCGCCTTGATTCGGGCCTTCCTGGAATTGCGGGGATGGATCATCGGTCCACCAGTTGGGGTACCTGGCGGACGGCCGCAGCGCCATCTCCGGCTCCGCATCGCGCGAGGTGAAGCCGCCAGCCTGACCATCGAGACCGGGATGGTTACTCTTGATGCGGTAGCTCCAGGCCTTCGATTCCTTCGGCGAGAACAGGAAATGCCATGCGCCGTCTTCGCCCAGGAAACCGGTGAACGCCTGCTTGTCCACCAGCAGCGCTGCCTGCGGCTGGGCCGGCGCCTTGCCGTCAGGACGCAGCACCAGCTCAATGATGCCGAAGGTCTCGATCAGGTCTGCCGTGGTGAGGTGCCTGGTGAAGGTCACGCGCGGCCGGTCCCAGGCACGCACGAAATGACCTCCCCAGCCACCGGCGCCCGGCCGTTCGGGATGGGCGCCCAGTACATAGGCGAGGGAAGGCGTATCGCCCATTTTGATGTGCGGTGCAATCGTCGTGAAGTAATCGCCCAGCGCGCCGAAGCCTTTCACGTGGCGCTCCACGAAGGTCTTGTTGCCAAGGTCGCCAGATTGGTCGCCGCCGAGGAACCAGCCGCGATAGGTCGAATTATTCTCGATCATCCACAAATCCGGATGTTCACGGGCCAGGTAGTCGTAGGCGGTGACCGACCACTTCTTGTTCGGGCCACCGATCATGTAGACGCGCAGCTTGCTCTTGATATCCGGCGCATCATGCAGCGCCTGCGCCAGGTCTTCGAAGCCGCCCCACAGCAGCACCCACAGCGGGCGCGGATCGCCCTGGCGCGCGCGCTGGATGATCCAGTTCGAGCCCTCGGTCGGCTCACCCCAGCCGCGCAGGCCGGCCAGGTCGGAGCCGCCTTGCTTTGTGATGCTGCGTAGCTGGTCCGGCGTTGGATATTGCGGCGACCAGGTCTTCAGCTGCGGGTAGTCCTTCCCGTACACCGAGATGATGTCCATCAGATGCCGCTTGCGGTTGCGGCCTTCGCCCCATGGCGATGCGATCATGCCTTCCAGGTCGATCATGTCGCTGTACAGCAGCAAATGGACCAGCGACTGGAAGTCGTCGAAGTCGGTGCCGCCGATATCGGTGGACACAATCACGCGCGGCCGCGGCGACTGGCCGCCGCCATCGGCGCAGTAGCCGGCGAGCGGCAGCGCCAGGGCGAGTGCCGCGAGAAGTTGGCGTCGGTTCATTGTGGCCTCTTTAACGGCGCAGGTGCTGCAATCGTCCCAGGCGGCCAGCGCCGGCGTTGGTCATGGCGTTGGCCTGAACCTCTCCGGCTGGCAGGGCGGTGAAGGCGTAAGGCACGCTCCAGCCGACGTCGGCGGAGAATTCGCAATCTGTCAGCGCCTTGCCGTTCATCTGCGAGCCGCGATCCAGCACCGCGCCCGGATCGGACTTGCCGGGATTGCGCAGCGCATCCTTGCAGCCACGCGCGCCCTCGACATCGTAAGCATTGGCGTCGATGATCACGCGCGCCTGTTTGGCAATGCCCACGCTGTATTCGTGCGCATACTCCGCATGCTTGCGCGAACCCTTGTGGAAGTTGTTCAGCAGGTGCACCTGCCCGAAGCGCACGCGCGGCGCACGCGCCGTCACGTGATCGAAGAAGTTGTTGGCGAAGGTCACGCGCAGATGGCCGATATCGCCGGTGGCGTTGTCGCTGCCGCCGACCAGCGTGTTCTTTTCATGCAGCGCGAAGTGGTTGTTCGATACGGTGACGAAATCCGAACCGCCCGTGATATCGAGCGCGCCGTCGTGGCACTGCTTCAGCATGCCGTTTTCTTTCGGCGACTGGCCATCCGTATGCGGCGCATCGGTAAAGCTGTTATGGTCGATCCAGATATGGTGCGAGCCCACCACGGTGATCCCGTCGTAGACCGAATTCCAATTGCCGTGCGCGCCATCCTGCGGATCCCACTTCGGCTCCGGATCGCAGGGATTGCTGATCGAGAGATTGCGGATAATGACCTGGCTGACGTTCGACACCAGCAGGCTCGCATTCACGAAGCCCGCATCTTCTCCAAGGCCCATCAGCGTCGTATTGGAAGGCAATCGCACCACGCCCGGCCTGGCGCCATCCGCCATGTCGATGGTCCCGCGCACCAGCACCACACGGCTCGCGCCCGGGGCGGCGATTGCCGCCATCATCTCCGCACGGTTTGAAACGGTGTGGACGGAAGACGGCGCGGCATCGGCGCCGCCGCGCGTGCCGCCCTCCGCGCCTGCCCAGCCATCGGCAGGTGCATGTTCGCGCGCCAGCCCGCGCGCCGTATCGGCTGGGTCGACGAGCGGGCCGAGGGCAGGGAACAGGCGCACCAGCTCGCGCGCCACCATATCGCCGAATACGCGGCCGCCTTTCGGGCCAAGGTGTGTGTAATCGAAGCCGGCGCCTTTGGGAGCAGCCAGCGTATCCGCCTGCTCCGGCCCCATGGCCTGCACCGCCGCCAGCGACAGCGCATTCAGGTCCAGCAGCGCCGCGCCTTCGCGCCGCGCCACCTCGCGCATGGCCGCCGCCCATGGCGCCAGGTCATTCCACACATAGCCGTTGCGGAAGCTGCGGCGCGTGAGGGAAGTCACCAGCACCGGCACGCCGCCGCCAGCCTTCACATCCGCCACATAGCGCGCCAGGTTGGCGGGATATTCGCGCACCAGGTCCGTCGAGCGTCCCGGCTTGCCCGGCTGGTCGTTGTGGCCGAACTGCACCAGCACATAAGTCTTGCCGAAGCCCGCGCCGTCGCGCAGCAGCGCCTGCACCTCATCCCAGCGCCCCTCGGCGCGGAAGGAGGACGAGCTGCGGCCGTTCCTGGCCAGGTTCAGGCACAGCGTATCGGCACGCTGGCGGCGGCACAGGTAATCGCCATAACCGCCGCCGCTGGCGACGGTTGAATCGCCGACCAGGATGATGCGGTCAGCCGAATACGCCGGCACGGCGGCCAGCGCTGCAAGGGAAAAAAGGATGTGGCGCAGCATGAGACTCCCCTAAAGTTCGTCTCATTCTATTTTGGCCTGACCGCACATGCAAGTGGTCAGGCCAAATTATTTTATCCGCGCGAGAAGGTCTTGGTGACGCGTTCCAGGTGGGCGCGCATGGCCTGGCGCGCGCCGGAGGCATCGTGCGCCGCGATGGCCGCCACGATATTGCGATGGTCGTCCAGCGTGTGCTGGCGCAGTTCTTCCGTCTGGAAGTGTTCTTTCAACTTATGCCACATGGTGCCGCGCTGGTTCCACAGCGTTTCCACCACACCCACCAGCGCCGTGTTGCCGGTAGCGCGCGCAATCGCCAGGTGGAAGTTGCGGTCGGCCTGCTCGTTGGTGGCGCGGTCCGCGTGGTGCTGCTCCATGTCCGCTGCCGCGCGCAGGATCGCATCGATAGCCGAATCGGTCGCCATCTTTGCCGCAATCGCAGCCACTTCGGATTCGATCAGGCGGCGCGCCGCCAGCACTTCGAACGGCCCCGGGCCGCCTTCAGCCACGTCGGAAGGGGCGGCCACCTGCTCGCTGACGTACACGCCGGAACCGCCGCGCACCTCCACCACGCCGGACAGCTCCAGCGCGATCAGCGCTTCACGCAGCGAAGCGCGGCTGACCTCCAGTTTGGCGGCCAGGTCGCGCTCGGCCGGCAGGCGGGTGCCGGGCTTGATGTTCTCGGTGTGGATCAGGTCCTGGATCTTGGCTGCGACCACGCGGTACAGGCGTTGTTCGCCGGCTTGATTTGGCTCTGTTGATACAGTCTTTTTGTTCATGCGGCGACTCGTTAGATGGTCGCCCGATTTTAATTTGGTCTGGCCAATTTCGCAAGAAAACCCTGGGGAGATGTCTCTGATAGGATGTCTGACATCTTTTCGATGTGTATAATGCCAGATATGACTATTCCCCCACGCAAGCGACACACCCTGGCCCAGGGCGTGGTCGAACAAATCAGCGGCAGCATCAACAGCGGCATGCTGAAGCCCGGCGACAAGCTGCCGACCGAGTCCGCCATCATGGAGCAGCACGGCGTCAGCCGCACTGTGGTGCGCGAGGCGATCTCGCACTTGCAGGCGGCTGGCCTGGTGCAAACGCGCCACGGCATCGGCACCTTCGTGCTGGAAAAGCAGCGCCAGAGCGGCGGCCTGGGGATCGACGCCGAAAGCATCGTTACCGTGCGCGACGTGCTGGCCATCCTCGAGCTGCGCATCAGCATGGAGACCGAGACCGCCGGCCTGGCCGCGTCGCGCCGCAGCGACGAGCAAGTAGCCGAACTGGGACAAGCGCTGGGCGATATGCGGCAAGCGATGGAGCAGGGCCGCGCCTCGGTGGAAGCCGACCGCCGCTTCCATCTGACGATCGCCAAGGCCACCGGCAACCGCTATTTCGTCGATATTTTGGGCCAACTTGGGCAGGCCATCATCCCGCGCGCCCGCGTCAACACCGCCGGCCTGGCGCAGGACCGCCCGGCCGACTACCTCGAACGCGTGCACCGCGAGCACGAAGACATCTTCCGCGCCATCCAGCGCCAGGACCCCGAAGCCGCCCGCGCCGCCATGCGCACCCACCTCTCCAACTCCCGCGAACGCCTGTTGCAAGCCCAGCAACGTTTCGAAAGCGCCGCCTAACACCCCAGCCCGTGTCCCACCCTGGGGTCACACCCTGGGTGAGACACGAGCTCTTGCATTGTCTGGTTGAGCCCGTGTCCCGGTTGGGGTGTGACCCCAAGGTGGGACACGGGCTCGAGCAGATTTTTCTTGCGTTCGGTTGATCTAGGTTGTACGATGACTTACAACTGCTAACCACTCAAGAGGAGTCAACGATGTCCATGTCCCCGCAAGAACTCAAAAAAGTCATGTCTTCCGGCCTGCTGTCCTTCCCGATTACCGACTTTGACGCACAAGGCAATTTCAACGCGCAGTCTTATGCGGGCCGTCTGGAATGGCTGGCGCCTTACGGTGCGAGCGCGCTGTTCGCAGCGGGCGGCACCGGTGAGTTCTTCTCGCTGACCGGTCCTGAGTATTCGGAAATCATCAAGGTCGCGGTCGACAGCTGCCGCGGCAAGGTGCCGCTGCTGGCCGGTACCGGCGGTCCGACCCGCCAGGCGATCGCCTACGCACAGGAAGCCGAGCGCCTGGGCGCCGATGGCCTGCTGCTGCTGCCGCACTACCTGACCGAAGCTTCCCAGGATGGCTTGATCGAGCACGTGGCTGCCGTCTGCGCGTCCGTGAAGATCGGCGTCATCGTCTACAACCGCGCCAACTGCCGCCTGTCCGCCAATTCGCTGGCCAAGCTGGCCGAGCGCTGCCCGAACCTGATCGGCTTCAAGGATGGCATCGGCGACATCGAACTGATGGTGCAGATCTACCGCAAACTGGGCGACCGTTTCTCCTACCTGGGCGGCCTGCCAACCGCGGAAGTCTACGCCGGCGCCTACAAGGCCTTGGGCACTCCGGTCTATTCGTCGGCTGTCTTTAACTTCGTGCCGAAGCTGGCGATGGACTTCTACCACGCCACCGCCGCCGGCAACACCGCCGAAACCGACCGCATGCTGGATGAATTCTTCCTGCCATACCTGGAGATCCGCAACCGCAAGGCCGGCTACGCCGTGTCCATCGTCAAGGCCGGCGCGCGCCTGGTTGGCCACTCCGGCGGTCCGGTCCGCGCTCCGCTGACCGACCTGACCGCGGAAGAAGATGCAATGCTGCTGGCCCTGATCAAGAAGCAAGGTGCACAATAATGCAGATCACCGGTGAAATGATCATCGGCCAGCAGCTGGTGCGCGGCAAAGCCGGCACCCAGCTGGCCTTTAATCCGGCAGCCAAGGCCACCATGCCGCCGGAATTCGGCCTGGCCGATCTGGCGGACGTGGAGCGCGCCTGTGCGCTGGCGGAGCAGGCCTTCGACGCCTACCGCAGCACCTCGCCGGAAGCGCGCGCCGCTTTCCTGGAAGCTGCGGCCAACAACATCGATGCGCTGGGCGCCACCCTGACCGAGCGTGCCATGGCCGAAACCGGCCTGCCGCAAGCGCGCCTGGAAGGTGAGCGTGGCCGTACCGTCAACCAGCTGCGCCTGTTCGCAAAAGTGGTGCGTGATGGCCACTGGCAGCACGCTACGCTGGATTCGGCGCTGCCGCAGCGCACCCCGCCGCGTCCCGACCTGCGCCTGCGCAAGATTGCAGTCGGCCCGGTCGTGGTGTTTGGCGCTTCCAACTTCCCGCTGGCGTTCTCGGTGGCGGGGGGCGATACCGCGTCCGCGTTGGCGGCGGGCTGTCCGGTAGTGGTGAAGGCGCATGCCGCCCACCCTGGCACCTCGGAGCTGGTGGCGCGCGCCGTGCAGAAGGCTGCCGCCGATTGCGGCATGCCGGAAGGCGTGTTCTCCATGATCCATGGCGACGGCCGCACCGTCGGCCAGGCGCTGGTGGCGCATCCGGCCATCAAGGCGGTGGGCTTTACCGGTTCGCGCCAGGGCGGCACTGCGCTGATGCGCACCGCTGCCGCGCGTCCTGAGCCGATCCCGGTCTACGCTGAAATGAGCTCGATCAATCCAGTGTTCATGCTGCCGGCCACGCTGGCTGCGAATGCGGAAGCGCTGGGCGCTGCCTTCGTCGAGTCGCTGACCATGGGCGTGGGCCAGTTCTGCACCAATCCGGGCCTGGTGATCGGCGTGGCCGGTCCCGACTTCGACCGTTTCGCCGCTGCTGCCGCCGCGGCGCTGCTGCCGAAGGGCGCCGGCACCATGCTGACCGCCGGCATCCACAGCGCTTATGAAGCTGGCGTTGGCCGCCTGTCCGACGTGGCGGGCGTGAAAGTGCTGGCGATGGGCCAGGAAGAGGGCGCCGGCTGCGCCGCACAAGCCGCGCTGTTCCGGGTCGATGCCGAAACCTTCGTCGCCAGCCACGCGCTGCAGGAGGAAGTGTTCGGTCCGGCCTCGCTGCTGATCGCTTGCCGCAACGAAGCCGAAGTGCTGCGCCTGGCCGCCAGCCTGGAAGGCCAGCTGACCGCCACCGTGCATTGCACGGCCGACGACCATCCGCTGGCTGCCAAGCTGCTGCCAACGCTGGAGCGCAAGGCGGGCCGCGTGCTGTTCAACGGTTTCCCGACCGGCGTCGAAGTGTGCCACGCTATGGTGCACGGCGGCCCGTTCCCGGCTACTTCGGACAGCCGCACCACGTCCGTCGGCGCCACGGCCATCGAGCGCTTCCTGCGTCCGGTCAGCTACCAGAACGTGCCGCAAGCCTTGCTGCCGGCCGCCCTGCAGGACGATAATCCACTGCGCCTGGCGCGTCTGGTGGATGGCGAACTGCGCACCGCAAATTAATTGTGTAGTACGGCCGGGGGAGACACCGGCCTTTTTGACTGATAAAACATTATGAATCAGCCCACCCCGCAAGCCGTAGGCCTGGCCGAAGCGCCGGCCGCCGCCATCGGCAAGTACCGCTGGACCATCTGTGGCCTGCTGTTCTTCGCCACCACCATCAATTACCTGGACCGCCAGGTGCTGTCACTGCTGGCGCCCGCGCTGTCGAAGGAATTCGGCTGGTCCAACACGGACTACGCCAATATCGCCGCCGTATTCCAGTTCGTGTACGCGATCTCGATGCTGTTTGCCGGCCGCGTGATCGACAAGATGGGCACGCGCCGCGCTTTCGTGCTGGCGATCGTGATCTGGTCGCTGGGCGCCATCTTGCACGCCTACTCGGTGGCGATCGGCACCGCCGTCAGCAACCTGTTCGTCGGCGCCGGCCTGGCTGCGGTGCCGGTCTCGGTGGCCGGCTTCATGGTGGGCCGCGCCGTGCTGGCGCTGGGCGAGGCGGGCAACTTCCCGGCCGCCATCAAGGCCACTGCCGAATACTTCCCGAAGAAGGAGCGTTCCTTCGCTACCGGCATCTTCAACTCGGGCGCCAATATCGGCGCGATCCTGGCGCCGATCACGGTGCCGCTGATCGCTGAATTCTGGGGCTGGCAGGCCGCCTTCATCATCATCGGTGCGGTGGGCTTTGTCTGGATGGGCTTCTGGCTGTATTTCTACGATACCCCGGCGCAGCAGAAACGCCTGTCGCGCGCCGAGCTGGATTACATCAACAGCGATGCGGCCGATGCACCGGCTGCGGCGCCGGCCGATGCGCAGCGCAAGGCATCCTGGTTCAAGCTGCTGGGCTACCGCCAGACCTGGGCCTTCACCCTCGGCAAGTTCCTGACCGACGGCGTGTGGTGGTTCTTCCTGTTCTGGCTTCCTAAATTCATGTCGGCGCAATACGGCTTGACCTCGACCGAGATGGTGCTGCCGCTGGCGGTGCTGTACTCGATGACCATGGTCGGTTCGATCGGCGGCGGCTGGTTCCCGGCCTGGTTCATCAACCGCGGCGCCAGCGTCTACCACGGCCGCATGCGCGCCATGCTGACCATCGCTTTCTTCCCGCTGGCGGTGCTGCTGGCGCAGCCTTTGGGCTACCTGGGCGTGTGGGTGCCGGTGATACTGATCGGTATCGGCGCTTCGGCGCACCAGGCCTGGTCGGCCAACCTGTTCACCACCGTGTCCGATATGTTCCCGAAACACAGTGTCGGTTCGGTGGTCGGTATCGGCGGCATGGCCGGCGGCCTGGGTGGTGTGTTGATCACCAAGGTGGCGGGCAAGCTGTTCGACCATTACAACGCGCTGGGCCAGATCCAGACCGGCTATATGATCATGTTCACCTTCTGTGCATTGGCTTACCTGCTGGCGTGGTGCCTGATGAAGGCACTGGTGCCGGCGCATAAGGAAATCACGGACTTGTAATGGAACGTATCGGCGGAGTTCACTGCACGGTGGGTGAAAGCCCCACCTGGCACGCGGCGGAAGGCGCGTGGTACTGGGTCGATATTCCGGCGCGCCGTATCTGGCGCCTGGACTACTCCAGCGGCGTAGCCAGCTTCTGGGAAGCGCCGGAAATGGCGGCCTGCGTGTCGCCTGCTGCGCAAGGCGGTTTGATCGCGGGCATGGAGAGCGGCATTTTCCACCTGACGCTGGGCGAGGACGGCAGCGTGGCGGCCAGGCGTCTGGCGGCGCCGCCGGCTGCCGATCTGTTTGAAGGCATGCGCTTCAACGATGGACGCTGCGACCGCCAGGGGCGCTTCTGGGCTGGCACCATGTTTATGGATATGTCGGCGGCGCGTGCGGTCGGCAAGCTGTATCGCTACACTGCCGCCGGCCTGTCGCAGCCTTTCGTGTCGGGAATGCTGACCCAGAACGGTACCGCATTTTCGCCGCGCGGCGAGGTGATGTACCTGTCCGACTCGCACCCGCAGCGGCGCATGGTGTGGGCCTTTGATTACGACATCGCCAGCGGCACGCCGCACAACAAGCGCATCTTCCTCGACCTCGGCGCGCAGACGGGCCGTCCCGACGGCGCGGCGGTCGATGCCGATGGCTGCTACTGGACTTGCGCCAACGACGGCGGCCTGCTTCAGCGCTACACCCCGGCCGGTCTGCTGGACCGCGAAATCGGGCTGCCGCTGGCCAAGCCTTCCATGTGCAGCTTCGGCGGGCCTGATCTTTCTACCTTGCTAGTGACCTCGATCGACCCGGGCAACACCGGCAGCGAGTGGCCCGGCAGCGTGCTTTTGCTGCGTCCCGGCGTGCAGGGCGTTGCGGAAACCGCATTCGGCGCGCAGAACCTTTGACGCAGGACAAAGGGGCTACCGTATAGCGCTGCCTACAATCGTCTCCACGACTGCAACCATGGGAGACGGTGATGAAATTCGAAGTTTTCGGCGATGGCTCGGGCGCCTTTAGCGGCGCCGACGAGGCTGAATGCGTAGCGCTCAATCAATTCATGGAAATGATGGCGTCGTTCGACAAGCAGCGCCTCGGCAGGAAGCGTTTTATCGCCATGCTCGAGCGCTGCATCAGCCAGACGCCGACCTTCCTCGATCCTTACCAAGTCCTGGCTTCCTTGAATATGATGGAAGGCAAATCCGGCAAGGCGTTGAAATTGGCGCAACGCGGCCTCGCCGTCGCCGATGCGTTGCTGCCGTCCGGATTTGATGGGCGCATCCCATGGAACCATGAAGGAAACCACTCCTACCTGACGCTGACGCGCACCCTGGTGACTTGCCTGAGCGGCATGCGCCAGCACAAGGACGCCGCGCGGCATGCGGCAAGAATGCTGGCGCTGGATCCGGACGATGGAGCCTGCGTCCGTTTCACCGCCGGCCATGAGATGCTGCGGGCGCGCGAGGAAGAGCATGCGCAGCATTTGTTCCGCGACTATGCGCATGAATATCCGCCATTTTGCTATGAGCTGGGTTTCACCTTGTTCCAGCAGCGCCAGCTGGTGGCTGCGGCCACCGCATTCCGGCGCGGCATTGCCGCCAACCCCTATATCGCGCTGGTGCTGTTCACAGGGCAGTCGCCCAATGCATTCCCGGTCGCCCACATCAACTGGTGGGAGGGCCCTGAGGCCGCGGTCAAATACCTGGGGGCTTATGGCGATATCTGGGATGACGCTGCCGAAGTCCAGCGCTTCCTTTATTGGCTGTTCAACCACTCCAAAGTGATGGCCGAGCGTGCCGCCATGATGGCTTGCAAAGAAGAACGCCCCTTCGTGGAGACCCCCGGCGCTGATGACGCTTCCAGGGAGCGTGAAGTGGCACTGGTCGATGCCATCGACGACACCGTGTCGGCCACCATCGTCCGCCAGCGCGTTACGCCGTCCGGCATGCTCTGGCCCTGGGACACTTACCAGGGCGCCGCACCGGCACACACCCTGCACTGAAGGGAGGCACTGTTTACCGCTTGTGGTTGATCTGTTACATTTCGTGCAGCAGTCCCACGGAGCCCCTTAATGATTTGTCCTTTTTGCGATGAGCCCGCGATGAAGCACGCGGTGCGCGATATCCCTTTTGAATACAAGGGCCAATCCATCGTCATCCCCCACGTCGAAGGCGATTTTTGCGATGCCTGCGGCGAAATGATCATGGCCGACGCGGAATCGCTGCGCGTCGGCACCGCCATGCGCAGTTTCCAGAAGCAGGTCGACGCCGGCGCTTAATTGCCGGCCAATGCGCGGCAGAAGGCGGCGCTGGCGTCGTCGGCAGGGAAGCACGCTTCGATGTGCAGCTCTTCCAGCGTGACGTCGCGCGGTGTGCCGAAGGTGGTGACGGTGGAGAAGAAGGCGACGCGCTGGCCGTCGCGCTCGAAGACGGTTTCCAGCAGCGGCGCGGGCACGGCACGCAGGTCGCGCTGGCGCCATTGCTGCGGCACGCCGGGGTAGGACAGCACTTCATCGAGCAGCGTGCGGGCCCTGGTGTCGTTGGGTGCGGTGGCCACCAGCTTGTGCAGGTGGGCCAGCAGGTGGCCGGCTACTTCCTCCCAGTTCGCCAGCACGGCGCGCAGGTCCTGCGGGTCGAACACGTTGTGCAGCATATTGCGGTGCGGGCTGTCGCGGCCTTTGAGCAGCCAGCGGTTCATGCGCAGGGCGGCGTCGTTGGCCATCACGATGTCCCAGTGGCGGTTCATCAGGAAGGCGGGGTAGGGTTCCTGCTGCTTCAGCATCGCTTCGATCGCGCGCCGCATGGGGGCCAGCTCGGGGTTGGCCAGCGCTGATTCGCTGTAGCGCGGGGCGTAGCCGGCGGCGACCAGCAGGGCGTTGCGGTCGCGCAGGGTCATTTCCAATGTGTCGGCGATGCGCGCGAGGATGTCGCGGCTGGGCTGCGCTTTGCCGGTTTCGATGCAGCTCAGGTGGCGGCTCGAGATGCCGGTGTCCAGCGCCAGGTCCATCTGGCTCAGGCGGCGGGCGGAGCGCCATTCGCGCAGCAGGGCGCCGACGTGGGCGATTGGGGTGGGGGCGTTCATATGGCTATCTTAGCAAGTTCCGGCGTTGCGGTTCCATGACCTGGGAGGTCATGGCTTTTCGTCTGCTGCACGCACATCATGGAAAAACTGTCTTTAAGGAGAAATGCCATGATGATGCGTCGGGACTTTTTGAGGTTTTATGTTTCTGCGGCGGCTGTTGCTGCCGGGGCGGTTGCGGCTCGCGTGGCCGGCGCTGTGGAACTCGCGGGGGCTGGTGGCGGACGCGCTGCGGCGGTGCGGGCGCAGGCGGCGCGGGATGCGCGGGGCTGGCGGGCGGCGCGGCGCTTCGTGGCGACCAGCATGGGCCGCGTGGCGGTGGTGCAGCGCGGGCATGGTCCGCAGGCGGCGCTGTTCCTGCATGGCCTGCCGCTGAACAGTTTCCAGTGGCGCGGCGCGGTGTCGCGGCTGGCGCAGTACCGCCGCTGCATCGCGCCGGACTTCCTGGGCCTGGGCCACAGCGAGCCGGCGCCGGATGCGAAGCTGGATCCGGAAGGCCAGGTGGCGATGCTGGTGGAACTGCTGGACAAACTAGGTGTGCATAGTGTGGACGTGGTGGCCAGCGACAGCGGCGGCGCCGTCGCGCAGCTGCTGCTGGTGCTGCATCCGGAGCGCGTGCGCAGCCTGCTGCTGGCCAACTGCGATACGGAAGTCGACTGCCCGCCGCCGGCCATGCTGCCGGTGATCGACCTTGCCAAGCAAGGCCGCTTTGCGAAAGAGTGGCTGGAACCCTGGCTGGCAGACAAGGACAAGGCGCGCTCCAGCGAAGGCCTGGGAGGCCTGTGCTACGCCCAGCCCGCCGCGCTGGCGGACGAAGTCTTCGATACCTACCTGCGCCCCCTGGTCGACCACCCGCAGCGCCTGCACGCCTACATCGCCGCGCTGGAGCGCAACGCCCTGCACGGCATCAAGCCCGCGCTGCAGGCAAGCAAAGCGCCGGTACGCGTGTTGTGGGGCATGGCCGACGGCATCTTCCTGCCGCGCGGCGCCGACTACCTCGAGCAAGCGTTCGGCAACAGCAAAGGCGTGCGCCGCATCGCGGGCAGCAAGTTGTTCTGGCCGGAGGAGCGCCCGGAGCTGCTGGCGCAGGAAGCGCTGGCCCTGTGGCGCAGCGTGGCCTGATCTCTAGCGCTTGCGGTACAGGCAGACGATGATATCGCTGGTGAACAGCTTCGTCAGCGGCAGCAGCACGCAGCGGATGCCCAGCCACTGCACCGCCGCCTTCAGCGGATGCACCTGGCCGAACATGGTCAGCCGCTGCCACAGCCCGTTGGCGGTGACGGCATCGATCTCGGTGGAGTGCAGCAGGTCGAAGCCCTCGCTGCCCACCAGGCGGGTCAGGTTGTCCGGATTGAAGTAGTGCACATGCGGCGACGGCATCCCCTTTTGCCACAGCCGCTCGAAGGGACCGCGCAGCCCAACGCGCGCGAACAGCTTGGACAGACGGTAGAACAGCCCACGGCTGCTCGGCAGGTTCAGCACCAGCGTGCCGCCCGGCGCCAGCCGGTTGTGGCAATCGCGCAGTGCAGCGCGGATGTCGGGGATATGCTCGATCACATCGTTAAACACGATCACATCGAAACGCTCCTCGGCCTTGAGCGCCTGCGGGAAGTAGCCGATGCGCACCGGCAGCCCGCGCGCCGAAGCCTTGGCCGCCACCGCTTCATCCGGCTCGATGCCCTGCACCTCGAAGGCGCCGGCCGCCGCCTCCAGGAACCAGCCATGCGCGCTGCCGACATCGAGCAGGGTGCGCGCGCCGGGTGCGGCGTACTGGCGGGTGAGGGCGACGATGGTGCGGAAGTTCTGCTGGCGCAGCGCCTTGAGCGAGGTTT
Organism: Pseudoduganella sp. OTU4001; assembly: GCF_038440195.1. Lineage (NCBI taxonomy): Bacteria > Pseudomonadati > Pseudomonadota > Betaproteobacteria > Burkholderiales > Oxalobacteraceae > Pseudoduganella > Pseudoduganella sp. OTU4001. The sequence continues at coordinate 83,473 of NZ_JASATG010000007.1, forward strand.
CGCGCGTGTCCTCGTCGATTTCCGCATGTTCGGCAGCGTGGTTGATGGCCACTGCCAGTGCCGCACTCTCATACGCGCAGGACGGGCAGGTGTGGTGCCAGCCCGACAGGCCGGCGCTCAGGGGAGTTTGGCATACGATGCAAGTCATGCTCAAGACGATAGCATGATTATATTGTTGAGATATACACAAATCATCACAGCCCAAGCTGCGGTAAAATCGCAGGTTTGGATCTAGCCGAGGTTTCCCGATGAAATGGGCTGTTGTTGGTTTCTACATCTTGTCCGTGCTGCACATTCACTTCCGTGGCAAGGTGCGCCTGCCGATCGGCCGCCAGCTGTTCGACCACTCGTCGTTCATGGCCCCGATCAATATTTTCATGCACTGGTTCTCGCGCGTGCCGTCCACCCCTTACCTGCCGGTCGACACGTTCAAGGAGCTCAAGCCGCTGGAGGATAACTGGGAAGTGATCCGCGCCGAGGCGGAAAACCTGCTGCGCCTGCAAAAGATCAAGGCGTCGGAGAAAAACGACGATGCCGGCTTCAATTCCTTCTTCAAAAACGGCTGGAAGCGCTTCTACCTGAAATGGTACAACGCCAGCCATCCATCGGCGCAGGAACTGTGCCCGCAGACCTACGCGCTGCTGGCCGCCATCCCGTCGGTGAAGGCCGCCATGTTTGCCGAGCTGCCGCCGGGCGGCAAGCTCAATCCGCACCGCGACCCGTTCGCCGGTTCGCTGCGCTACCACCTGGGCCTGGCCACGCCGAACGATGACCGCTGCTTCATCGACGTTGACGGCGAGCGCCATTCCTGGCGCGACGGCCAGGGCGTGATCTTCGACGAAACCTATATCCACTGGGCCATCAACGGCAGCGAGAGCGACCGCATCATCCTGTTCTGCGACGTCGAGCGCCCGATGCGCTTTGGCTGGGCGCAGGCGGTCAACCGCTTCCTCGGCCGCACCATGATGACCGCCGCCGCCTCGCCCAACGAGCAGGGCGACCAGGTTGGCCTGGTGTCCAAGCTGTTCCGCGTGTCCTTCTATGCCGGCAAATACCGCCGCGCTTTCAAGGCCTGGAACAAGACCGTCTACAAGATCACCAAGTTTGGCTTGATCATCGGCCTGGCTGCGGCGATCTTCTACATCTAATCCGGCATGCTGCGATTCCTGCACGGCGCCCTGGCTCTCGGCCTTGGCGCCGTTGTTTTTTGCGGCGCCGTTGCGGCCGCGCCGCCGGCCGGCGTGCAGCGCGACATCCCGTACGGCAGCGATGCGCGCCAGCGTTTCGATGTCTACCTGCCGGCCCAGGCGGCGCCCGGCGCGCCGGTCATCTTCATGGTGCATGGCGGCGGCTGGCGCATCGGCAGCAAAACCGAAACGGCGGTGGTGCAGAACAAGGCGCCGTATTTCACCGCGCGTGGCTACGTCTTCATCTCGATCGATTACCGCATGCTGCCCGATGCCGATCCCTTGCAGCAGGCGCGCGACGTGGCGCTGGCGCTGGCCGCGGCCCAATCGCGTGCAGCCGGCTGGGGCGCCGACCCGCGCCGCTTTGTGCTGATGGGGCATTCGGCCGGCGCGCACCTGGTGGCGCTGCTGGCGGCCAATCCGTCGCTGGCGCCGGGCGCCAGCTGGCTGGGAGTGGTCGCCCTCGATAGCGGTGCGCTGGACGTGCCGGACATCATGCAGCAGCGCCACCTGCCGCTGTACGACGCTGCCTTCGGCCGCGATCCCGCTTTCTGGCGCCAGGTCTCGCCGCAGCACGCGCTGCAGCCCGGCGCACAGCCTTTCCTGCTGGTGTGCTCCAGCCAGCGCGAGCGCGCCTGCCGCCAGGCACACGCTTTTGCCGCCCGCGCGCAAGCGGCCGGCGTCCGCGCCGAGGTGCTGGAGCAGGCCAAAAGCCACCGCGACATCAACCTGCAGCTGGGCGCCGACCCGGCCTATACCGGCGCCGTGCAAACCTTCCTCGACAGCCTGGGCGCGCGCTGAAACGCACAAAATGTCGGATTTCTTTACAGTGCAATCCATGCATCGTTTAAAATCAGCAACTTAAATTGCATGGCTCGATTTTTGCTTATTTATCGGCAACTTGAATTATCTTGGAGAAAGTATGAAAAAGCTGTTGCTGGTCCTCGCCACCGCACTGCTCGCAGTAAGCCAATCCGCCCATGCCGGCCTGATTTTCACCGTGCATAAATTCACCGAGAGCTCGGTCACTTTCTCGCTGACCGGCCAGATGCCGACAGCTGTGCCGCAAGTCGATGGATCGACGACGCTGGACCCTGGTCCGGCCCACCTCAACCTGCTTTACACCGGCAACCTGTGGGCCGGCGCCGGCAACGCCCTGGTCGCCAGCTCGCTTAGCGGCGACCCCTTTGTCGGCTCGGGCGGCCTGGGCGAAGGCTGGACCGGCGGCTGGGGCGACTGGGGCCTGGCCGTGAACTTCACCTCGATGGAGATGCGCTCGGAGCTGACCAGCCTGTTCGGCAGCGGTGAGCAAGTCACCCTGTCCTGGGACGGCACGCCCCTGCTGAACCCTCTTGGCACCGGCACCATTGCGCTGTACTGGGGCAGTGTGGCGTTCGGCGTCGACGCCGCCGAAATGATCAACGTGCCGTTTGGCGCTACGCAAGTGGTCAACGGCGCTATCCAGCCGGCCGCCAATGAAGTGCCGGAACCTGCCGGCGCCGCCCTGTTCGGCCTTGGCCTGCTGGCGCTGGGCGCGCTGCGCCGCAACCGCCACCGCGCTTAACGGCAGCCCTCCGCCAGCGTGAAGTGATAGCGCTGCGCGATGCGGCGCCACTCGCGGTCGCACGGCATGGCGGCCGCAATCCTGTCCAGTTCCTGCGCCAGTTCCGGCTCGCCCTTGCCCAGCACGAAGTGGCGGCCGAACTGGTTGAACGGCTTGTCCCCCACATGCAGCTGCCCCACGGGCAGCTTTTCCTTATCCATCTGCCGCTTCAGGTAGCGGAATGAACTCAGCGGCATCACGGTGAAATCCGCCTCGCCTTTCGACAGCCGGCGCAGGTTGGTGATGGCGTCGGCTGCATTGCTGCGCGCGATGCCTTTGCCTACGTATTCGTCGATGCCGGGATAGCGGTTGCCGTAGATGCCGGCAAAGCGGAAGCCCACCAGCGAAGCCGGCCCCTCATAGCGTACGGGATTCTCCACGCGCGACACCACCACATTGCTGTCGTCCAGGAAGGGCGGGCTCCAGTGGAAGCGCTTTTGCGGCACGTCGCCGATGAAGACCGGCGCCAGGAATAGCGCCACGCCATGGAAGCCGCCCGGCGCCTCCATCAGCTGGTTCAGGTCGCGGCGCGGCAGCGACACCAGTTCCAGCGTATGCCGTCCGCCCAGCTTGCGGTTGACGTAAGCCACCAGCTCGGGCGCCAGGCCGCGCCTGCCCTCCACATAGGGCGCACCGCCGTAGCTGTTATAGGCTTTGATCGTGATGGCAGCGGCAGGTGCGGCGCCGACGGCGCTGCAAAGCGCCAGGAGCAGGATGGGGCGTCGCATCAGCCGATCATACCATCGCGCCGCCCCACTTCAATGCAACCAGTACAAGCGCCGCCAGGAAGGCGGTTTCGGCCAGCATCAGCAGCACGGGCTTGATGCCGACGGTTATGATTTCCTGCAGCCGGGTGCGCACGCCGATGGCGGCGATCGAAGCCACCAGGCACCAGCGCGCCAGGCTGTTGGCGCCGTCCTGCACCGCGTGCGGGATCACGCCGGTGCTGTTGATCGCCACCAGCACCGCAAAGGCCACTGCGAACCAGGGCAGCATGGGGACCTTGGCGCCAGCGTCGCCGGTGCTGCGGCGCACGCGCAGCGCCATCGAGATGGCGAAGATCACCGGCAGCAGCATGGCCACGCGCAGCAGCTTGACCACGGTGGCGGTGTCGCCGGTGGTGGTGGACAGGCTGTAGCCCGCGCCCACCACCTGCGCCACGTCATGGATGGTGCCGCCCAGGAAAATGCCGGCCTGCTGCGGCGTGAGGCCGAGCGCTGTCACCAGCGGCGGGTAGGCGATCATGCAGACGGTGGACAGCAGCGACACGCCGATCACGGTGAAGATGGTGGCGCGCTCGCGCATCGGCTGGTCGGGGAAACTGGCGGAAATCGCCAGTGCTGCGGAAGCGCCGCAGATCGCGGTGGCGCCGCCGCTCAGCATGCCGAACGCGGTCTTGAAGCCCAGCAGGCGCGCGCCCAGCAGGCCAAAGCAGATGGTGGCCACCACGGCGCCCACCACCAGCAGCACGGTAAAGGCGCCCAGCTCCGCCACCTGGCCGAACGTGATGCGCATTCCCAACAGCGCCACGCCGGTGCGCAGCACGCCCTTGGCGCACAGCTCCAGGCCGGCCACGCAGCGGCCTTCCTGCGACAGGAAATTCACCGCCATGCCCAGCAGCAGGGCAAACAGCATGGCCGAGGCGCCGTAATGGTCGGACAGGAAGGTTGCCGCGGCGGCAATGATGGCGCTGACGCACAGGCCGGGGAAATACAGGTTGATTGCCTTCATGGCGGCACTCCGCAGGTTGGATGCGCCCATTCTGCGTGGCGGCGCGGCCCCCCGCCCCCCTCGCTGGTGGGGGGGTAAAGCAGCCGGAATCGGTCGAGGATGTGATCAACATCAATCGCAAAAGGACCTACCATGAACTTCCTCGACGGCTCGCTCCACCCAGAAAACCAGGAAAAGCTGGTCATTACCTGCGCCCCTTACGGCCCGGAGTGGATGCCGGCCGACTTCCCGGGGGATATTCCGGTGACCATGCAGGAGCACGTGCAAAAGGCGGTGGACTGCTACAACGCCGGCGCCACCGTGCTGCACCTGCATGTGCGTGAGCTGGACGGCCACGGCTCCAAGCGCCTGTCGATGTTCAACGAACTGCTGGACCGCCTGCGCACTGCGGTGCCGAAGATGGTGCTGCAGGTGGGCGGCTCGATTTCCTTCGCGCCGGAAGGCGAGGGCGAAGTGGCCAAGTGGCTGAGCGACGACACGCGCCACATGCTGGCCGAGCTGACCCCGCGTCCGGACCAGGTGACGGTGGCGGTCAACACCAACCAGATGAATATCGTCGAGCAGATGTGCGAGGCCGACCTGCGCGGCACCTCGATCGGCGAGCCGGCCATGTATCACGCCTATCGCGAAATGACCATCCCGGCCGGCCCGGGCTGGCTGGAAGAGCACATCAAGCGCCTGTCGGCCAACGGCATCCAGTCGCACTTCCAGCTGGCCAATATCACCCAGCTGGAAACCATCGAGCGCATGATGCGCCGCGGCGCCTGCAATGTGCCGCTGATCCTGACCTGGGTGGCGATCGGCGGCGGCTTCGATGCGCCGAACATCTACAACCTGGCCAACTTCGTGCGCGCCTGCCCGGACGGCTCGGTGCTGACCTTGGAGTCGTCCATGCTCAACGTGCTGCCGGTGAACATGATGGCGATCGCCATGGGCCTGCATGTGCGCTGCGGTATCGAGGACAATATCTGGACCCAGGACCGCAAGGAGAAGATGTCCAGCGTGCGCCAGATCGAGCAGCTGGTGCGCATTTCCGAGGAATTCGGCCGCGGCGTTGCCGATGGCGATGAAGCCAAGCGCATCTACCGCATCGGCGAGTTCTACAAGGATGCCGACGAAACCCTGGCGCGCAACGGCTTTGCGCCGAACCGCAAGGTGCGCGCGGCATGAGCGGCTATACCGTCCTGATTGTGCCGGGCCTGCGCGACCATGTGCCGGGCCACTGGCAGACCATCCTGGAAGCGCGCCTGGCATCGCAGGGGCGCAAGGTGCGCGCGGTGGCGCCGATGGGGCGCGGCGACCTCGATTGCGGGGCGCGCCTGCAGGCCATCGAACGCGCGGCGCAGGCTATCGACGGCCCGCTGCTGCTGGTGGCGCATAGCGGCGGCTGCATCATGGTGGCGCACTGGGCGCAGCAGACCACGCGCCGCGTGGCAGGCGCGCTGCTGGCGGCGCCGCCGGATTTCGAGTCGCCGATGCCGGAAGGTTATCCGACCCTGGCTGAACTGTCGGATGCCGGCTGGCTGCCGGTGCCGCGCACCGTGCTGCCATTTCCCAGCCTGGTGGCCACCAGCAGCGACGATCCGCTCGGCGCGTTGGAAAGGGTGCGCGAACTGGCCGAGGATTGGGGCGGCCGGGAAGTGCACCTGGGCGCGGTCGGCCACCTGAACCCGGCTTCCGGCTACGGCGACTGGCCGCAGGCCGACAGCCTGCTGCGCGAGCTGGCGGTGTCAGCCGCCCTCCAGCAGGCCTAGCAACTGGGCGCGCCGCACCACGTGCTTGCGTGAGGCGGCGTCCAGCTTGCCGAACAGGTTTTTCAGGTGCCACTTCACGGTCTCTTCTCCGACCGCCATCGCCTGCGCAATCTCCTTGTTGGACAGGTTGCGCGCCAGTAGTTCCAGTACTTCCCGTTCTTTCGGCGTCAGCACCATGCTGGGCAGGGCGCGCGGCGCGCTGGCGCCAGCGGGGCTGCCCTTGTCGCCGCCCGCGCGCGCACTAGCGCTTGCGGCGGCGGCGCTGTCGGCCAGCGCACTGGCCTTGCGCGCCAGCCAGTCGGCCAGCATCGGATGCGCATCGGCCAGCGTGCGCTGCAAGCCGTAAGTGGCAGCCAGGTTCTGCGCCTCATGCAGCAGGGCCTCGCCGTCGCGCCCGCACTGGCGTGTGGCCAGCGCGCGCAATCCCATCGCCTGCACGGTAATCCGTCCAAAGCGCAGCGCTGCGGCGCGTGTGCCGGCCTCGTCCAGCGCCGCCAGCGCGCCCTGCCAGTCATGGCCGGCCATTGCAGCGTATGCCTGCGACAGCGCGTGCAGCATGTCCAGCGGTGCGCGCCACAGCGGGCCGTCGCCCGGCGCCGCGCCCGGGGCAAGCAAGGCCTGCAAGCGCTCCAGCGCGGCGCGCGCGCTTTCGGCGCGCTGCTGGCGTGCGTGCAGCTGCACCTGTTCGACCAGGCTGGCGGCGCACAGGCGCGGCAGGCTGCGCGCAGCCCCCAGCGCGTGCAGGCCTTCCAGCAAGTCCAGTGCTCGGTGCTCGGCGCCTTGCGCCAGCGCGCAGCGCGCCGCCGTACGGTAGGCCAGCAGCACCGTATCGGGCGTGCCGCTGCGTTCCAGCACGTCCAGGCGGTAGGCCAGCAGGGCCTGTGCTTCCTCCACTTCGCCGGCCTCGTATTCGGCGGCGGCCAGCAGGGCGGCAAACATGGCCGCCAGCGGGTGGCGCCGTCCCAGGTCGGCGTCGGCGCGCTGCAGGGCCGGGCGTACGGTCTGCTGCGCCAGGCGCACCTGGCCTTCCCACAGATAGCTTTGGCCGACCAGGAACTCGCCCCAGCGCCGCACGTAGCTGCTGGCGGCGGCTGCCGGCTGCGGCGCCTGCTGGTGGCGGCGCGCCCGTGCCGGGTCGCCTTGCAGGGTGGCGGTGGCGGCCAGCCGGTTGGCGTGCGCTTGCAGCAGCCATGGGTCGCTGGTGGGCGGTGCGGCGCCGGCCCATGGCGCCATCAGCGCCACGAAACGGTCCACCTCGTCGGCGTAGTAGGCGGCGGCACTGACGATCAGCGCGCATTCATAGCGCAGCGCCGCATCGTCGCCGGCCGCCTGTTCGATCGGCGCCACCAGTTGCTCGGCTTTGCGGTGGTGCTCGCCCAGCGCCATCACCCAGGCGGCCGCCAGGCCCAGGCGAGGGCGGCGCGCCAGTTCCTCCTCCGGCAGCAGCTGGCGCCATTGTTCCAGTGCGCCCAGTTCGCCCTGGCGCACCGCATCCAGCAGGCAGCGCTCGGCCAGGTCGAAGGCCAGCGCGGTCTGGCCGGCGGCGTGCGCCTGGCGCGCGGCTTCCTGCAGCATGCCGCGTTCGGCCAGCCATTGCGCGGCGCGCGCGTGCAGCGGCTGGCGCCGTTCGGCCGGCCAGCTTTGCAGGCGTTGCAGCAGCAGTTCGTGCGCCAGCGGGTGCAGGCGGCACCAGGCGCTGTCTTCGGCCACCAGGAACAGCGGCGTTTCGCGCGCCAGGCGCGCCAGGCGCGCGGCGGCGTCGGCCTGGCCGCTGACGGCCACGCACAGCTCGGGGTGGGCGGAATTGGTGATGGCCGTCGCCAGCAGGAAGTCCTGGTCGGCCGGCGCCAGGCGGTCCAGCAGCACGCCCATCACGCGTTCGTGCAGGGTGCCGTTTTCGGCGGCCAGGCTGGTCAGCGCGGCGCCCGGCTCGCGGCCATGCTCCATGGCCGCCAGCGCCAGTTGCAGGCCGAGCGGCCAGCCGGCGGTCAGTTCATGCAGGCGCGCGCTGGCTTCAGCATCCACGGCCGCGCCAAAGCGCACCGCCACCAGCTTGCGCGTCTCGTCGTAAGAAAATCGCAACAGTTCAGGACCGACAACCACGCACTGGCCATAGGCCAGCAGCTCGCCCAGCAGATCGGCCAGGCTGGCGCGCGCCGCCGCCACCACGCGCAGGTTCTGCGGTGCGTTGTGCATCAGGTAGGCGAGCAGCTCGGCGCTGGCCGGCGGCAGGGTGTCGGCTTCGTCCACCATCAGCAGCACGTCGAGCGAGGTGGCGGCCAGTTCGGCCAGCCAGGCGGTCAGGGCGTCCAGCGGATGGTCGGTAATCGACGCGCCTTCCAGCAGCTGGCTGCCGAAAGCCGGCCGCGCGCAGCCGTTGCGCACCGCCTGCACCAGCGCACGCACGAAACGTGCCGGTTCATCGTTGTAATCAGCCAACAGCCAGGCCACCGCCGCGCCGCCGCCCAGCGCCTCGCGCCGCCACTGCGCCAGCACCGAAGTCTTGCCGTAGCCCGCTGGCGCCTGCAGTGCCAGCACCGGGCAGCCGCGGAAATGCGGGTCCGACAGCTGCAGCTTGGGGCGCAGCAGCATGTGCCGTGGGGCGCGCGGCGGAGTAGTCTTCAGTATGAGATCGGTCGCCGCGTCGCGGGTGCCGCTGGAAAAAAGCATGGCAGGTGGCTGGTTGCGTTGGTGTTAACGATTATCTCCGAGGGGGCGGGAGGGGGGAAGCCCCCCCGTTCGGGGTGGGGAAGGGGGCGGCGGTGCGGCATAGCATGGGGTCACATACCAATAAAACTTGGAGGAGATCAGGTGAACAAGATTCACATCCCGCGCCCCTTGCGCATGACCGTCGCCGTCGCTGCAGCACTGTGCAGCAGCGGCCCGCTGCAGGCAACTGAAATCGAAACCGGCAATCCGGACCTGGCTATCCGCTGGGATAACACGTTCAAGTACAACTACGCCAACCGCGTCAACCAGCAGCACCAGGGCATCCTGAAGTCGGCCAACAACGACGACGGCGACCGCAATTTCGGCCGTGGCACGGTGTCCAACCGCGTCGACCTGCTGACCGAATTCGACGTGGTGTACCAGAAGAGCATGGGCTTGCGCGTGTCCGCCGCGGCCTGGCACGATGGCGCTTACCGCGACCTGGATAACGCCAACGTCGCCAGCAGCAACCACGTGGTGGGCGGCAAGCCGGCGCTGGGCCTGTCCGAGTATGCGCGCCGCTACCACTACAGCGGCGGCGAACTGCTGGACGCCTTTGTCTTCTTCAATACCGACGTGGCCGAGCGTCCGCTCAACCTGAAGCTGGGCCGCCACACCGTGGTGTGGGGCGAGAGCCTGCTGACCCCGGTGCACGGCGTGAACTACGGCCAGTCCTCGCTGGACCTGATCAAGGCCTACACCGTGCCGGGCACCGAGGCCAAGGAACTGTTCCTGCCGCGCTCCCAGGTGTCGGCGCAATTCTCCGCCACCGACGAACTGTCGTTCGCGGCGCAGTACTTCTTCAAGTGGAAACCGGCGCGCCTGCCGGAAGCCGGCTCCTTCCTCGGCTTCTACGATTATGGCTTCCAGGGCGCCGAAGCATACAACCTGGGCCCGCTCGGCCTGGCCTACAAGCAGCAGGACAGCACGCCGGAACAGCGCGGCGACTGGGGCGTGTCGGCACGCTGGAGCCCAGCATGGCTGGATGGCACCGTGGGCGCCTACGCCCGCCGCACCGGCGACCTGCTGCCGCAGGCGAACGTGCGCCTGGTCGGCCTGCCGCTGGCATTGCTGGGCGGCGCCGGCGGCGCGGCGGCCGGCGGCGCAGCGTGCAAAGCCTTCATCCCGGGCGCGGTGGTGGCCGGCGCCAATTGCGCCTTCTATCCTGGCCAGTTGAGCGCCAACGCCTACCAGCTGGAATACGCCGGCAAGGTCGACGTGTTCGGCGTGTCGCTGTCCAAGAGCGTGGCCGGCGTGTCGGTCGGCGCCGAACTGTCGTACCGCCGCAATATGCCGCTGGTCAGCACCTCGCCGATCCTGATGCCGGTGGGGACCAATGCCGCCGTGGTAGGCGCGCTGGCCAAGGCCTTCGCCCCGACCTCCGTCGCAGCGGCTGCGCTGCCGGGCGAGGGCGGTGTCAGCGGTGCGGTGGGCAACACCATGCACGGCCTGGTCAACGTGTTCGGCATCACCGCCAAGACCCCGCTGTTCGATGCGGCGACCTGGATCGCGGAACTGACCTGGAACAAGGCCACCAGCGTCAAGCGCGGCGCCCAGTTCTACAAGGGCCGCGCCGACTACACCGGCGTCGACAAGGTGGACGGCGATTTCTACGGCCTCGCCGCCAACTTCACCCCGACCTGGTACCAGGTGTTCCCGGGCGTGGACGTGTCGGCCCCGATGTCGGCCAGCGTGGGCCTGAAAGGCAACTCGCCGATCCTGGTGGGCGGCAACAAGGACGCCGGCAACTACAGCCTGGGCCTGTCCTTCGACATCCGCGCCAAGTACAAGTTCGACCTGAAGTGGACCGACTTCTTCGGCCCGCTGGGCTACAACGCAGCCGGTGCGATCAGCTCCAATGCCGGCACTTCGCCACTGCTGAAGGACCGCGGTTTCATCTCCGCCACCTTCAAGACCACTTTCTGAGTTGAGGAATACCATGCATATCAAACAGATCGCACTGGCCGCGCTGCTGCTGGCAGCCGGCGCCGCCAACGCTGCCGTGACGCCGGAAGAGGCCAGGCAGCTGGGCACCACCCTGACCGCCGTCGGCGCCGAAAAGGCCGCCAACAAGGACGGCACCATCCCTGAATACACCGGCGGCCTGGCCAGCGGCCCGGCGGTGGCGAAAGGCAGCGGCATGCGCGCCGACCCGTTCGCGGCCGACAAGCCGCGCCTCGTCATCAACCAGGCCAATATGGCGCAGTTTGACGACAAGCTGACCGCCGGCACCAAGGAACTGCTGAAGCGCTACAACACCTACCGCGTCGACGTCTATCCGACCCGCCGCAGCGTGGCCCTGCCGAAGTCCTACCTGGAAAACACCGCAAAGAACGCCCTGACCGCCAAGACCACCGACGGCGGCGTGGGCATGGAGGGCGCACTGGCCGGCGTGCCGTTCCCGATCCCGAAGACGGGCCATGAGGTGATGTGGAACCACCTGATCCGCTACCAGGGCCAGGCCTACACCACCAAGTTCGATTCCTGGAACGTGGACTCCTCCGGCGTGGCGACCCTGGCATCGACCGGCGAAATCTTCACCGAATTCCCGATCACCGATCCAAAGCGCACCGAGACCGTCAAGCAGAACGACGTCTTCTTCCGCACCAAGGTGTACTACTCGGCGCCGGCGCGCCGTGCCGGCGAATCGCTGCTGGCGGTGGATGCGGTCAATCCGGTGGTGCAGCCGAGGAAAGTATGGCAGTACCTGCCGGGCCAGCGCCGCGTCAAGCTGGCGCCGGACATCGCCTACGATACCCCGAACCCGGCATCGGTCGGTTCCGCCACCTACGACGACACCTGGATCTTCAACGGCGCGCTGGACCGCTTCGACTTCAAGCTGGTGGGCAAGAAGGAAATGATCGTGCCGTACAACGCGTACAAGATCTCCTACCACAGCAAGCCGGCCGATATCACCGGCCCGAAGCACGTCAATCCGGACATGGTGCGCTGGGAGCTGCACCGCGTGTGGGTGGTGGAAGCGACGCTGAAGCCGGGCAAGCGCCACATCTACAGCAAGCGCGTGTTCTATATCGACGAGGATAGCTGGAGTGCAGTGGCGGCCGACCAGTACGATGCGCGCGGCCAGCTGTACCGCGCCTCGTTCGACCACCTGACCTACAGCTACGACGCGCAAGCGCTGCAGACCGGCAACCACATGATCTACGACTTCGTCAGCGGCAGCTACAACATCACCGGCATGGCCGGTCCGCACGGCGGCACCCGTTACATCGACCCGTTGAAGGCGTCCGAATGGACGCCGGACAGCCTGGCAGGGACGGGGGTTCGCTAGGCAATACGGTGTCTCTTTGCTGCCGGGTGGGCGATGCCCATCGCCTCCCGGCGGTTTTTTTTAACGGACAAGTACTATGAACCGAATTCTCTCCTCGCTGGCCGCCGCCGCTGCAGTATCAGCCGCCTGTGTCGCCGCCATTGCCGCAGACACCCCGCGCGCGCCCAGCTTCGCCGACCCGCTCGATGTGCCGGCCATGAAGAGCCCCCTGGCGCCGCGCGCGCCGGTCAATGCGCTGGCCCGCGCCGGCAAGCGCCTGGTCGCAGTGGGCCAGCGCGGCCACATCCTGTTCAGCGATGACAGCGGCGACAGCTGGCAGCAAGCCAGCGTGCCGGTCAGCGTGGACCTGACGGCGCTGGCCTTCGCCACGCCGCAATTGGGCTGGGCCGCCGGCCACGATGGCGTGATCCTGCATAGCAGCGACGCCGGCGCCACCTGGCAGCGCCAGTCCGACGGCCGCGACGCCGCCAAAACCGACGACCGCCCGCTGCTGGCGCTGCACTTCAGCGACGCCGCGCACGGCATCGCCGTCGGCGCTTTCGGCCTGGCGCGCTGCACCGAAGACGGCGGCGCCCACTGGCAAGCCTGCGAGGAGCGCCTGGACAACCCGCAAGGCATGCACCTGAACGCGATCGCCGCCATCGGCGACGCCATCTATATCGCCGGCGAGCAGGGCGTGCTGCTCAAGCAAGCCGCCGGCAGCCAGCGCTTCACAGCGCTGCAACAGCCTTACAAGGGCAGCCTGTTCGGCATTGCCGGCAGCGGCAGCAAGCTGCTGGCCTTCGGCCTGCGCGGCAATGCGTTTTACAGCGACGACAACGGCCTGACCTGGAATCAGGCCGACACCGGCGTGCGCAGCGGCCTGTCGGCCGGCGCAGCGCTGCCGGATGGCAGCTGGCTGCTGGTCAGCCAGGCCGGCCAGCTGCTGCGCAGCGAAGGCGGGCTGTCATTCAAACAGGTGGCCGGCGTAGCCCCTGAACCTGCGACCGCCCTGCTGGCGGTGGCGCCAGGCCGCCTGGTGGTTGGCGGCGTGCGCGGCCTGCGCGTGGAGACGAAATGATGAAGATGGAATCCCCTGACGCGATGCCGGTGGTGCATTCGCTGCAAGACTTTGACCGCAACTCCGGCAACCTACTGGAGCGCCTGGTGTTCAACCACCGCGCCTGGCTGGTGGCCGTGTGCGCGGTGCTGACCGCGCTGCTGGCCTGGCAGGCGGTGGCGCGCCTGACGCTGAACGCCAGCTTTGAAAAGATGCTGCCGCAGTCGCAGCCCTACATCCAGAATTACCTGGCCAACAAGGACAGCCTGCGCGGCCTGGGCAACGCGGTGCGCGTGGTGGTGGAAAACCCGCAAGGCGACATCTTCGACCCGCGCTTCATGGAGTCGCTCAAGCAGGTCAACGATGAACTGTTCCTGACCCCGGGCGTGGACCGCGCCTGGATGAAATCGATCTGGACCCCGTCGGTGCGCTGGAACGAAGTGACCGAGGACGGCTATATGGGCGGCCCGGTCATGCCCGACAACTACGACGGCAGCGCGCGCAGCGTCGAGCAGCTGCGCCTGAACATCGCCCGCGCCGGCATCGTCGGCCGCCTGGTGGCCACCGATTACCGCTCCGCCATGATCTTCGTGCCGCTGCTGGACAAGGATCCGGCCACCGGCAAGCCGATCGACTACGCCGCGCTGTCGGCCGCCATCGACACCACGGTGCAGAAGGCCGGCGGCGGCAAGTACCCGGTCACCGTGCGCACCATCGGCTTCGCCCGCCTGGTGGGCGAACTGATGGCCGGCATGAAGCAGGTGCTGGCCTACTTCGCCATCGCCGGCATCGTCGCCACCGCCGTGATCTACGCCTACACCCGCTGCGTGCGCTCCACCATCCTGGTGGTGGCCTGCTCGCTGGTGGCGGTAGTGTGGCAGCTTGGCCTGGTGGCGGCGCTCGGTTTCGAACTCGACCCGTTCTCGATCCTGGTGCCGTTCCTGGTGTTCGCCATCGGCGTCTCGCACGGCGCACAGAAGATGAACGGCATCATGCAGGACGTCGGCCGCGGCACCCACCTGCTGGTGGCCGCGCGCTACACCTTCCGCCGCCTGTTCCTGGCCGGCCTGACCGCGCTGCTGGCGGACGCCGTGGGCTTCGCCGTGCTGATGGCGATCGACATTCCCGTGATCCGCGACCTGGCGCTGACCGCGTCCATCGGCGTGGCGGTGCTGATCTTCACCAACCTGCTGCTGTTGCCGGTGCTGCTGTCCTACGTCGGCGTATCGCCGGCAGCAGCGCGCCGCTCGCTGGCCGAGGACGATGCGGCGGTACACGGCAAGGGCCTGGGCAAGCTGTGGCTGACCCTGGACCGCTTCACCGAACGCCGCTGGGCCATCATCACGGTCGCCATCTCTGCGGTGCTGGCGGTGGGCGGCCTGGCCGCCAGCTTCCGCCTGCAGATCGGCGACCTGGATGCCGGCGCACCGGAGCTGCGCGCCGACTCGCGCTACAACCAGGACAATGCCTACATCACCAGCCACTACTCGCTGTCCTCCGACCAGTTCGCGGTGATGGTGAAGACCGCGCCGGAAGGCTGCCTGAAATACGAAACCCTGGTCGAAGCCGACCGCCTGGCCTGGCAGCTGCGCCAGGTGCCGGGCGTGCAGACCACCATCTCGCTGGCCGACGCCGTGCGTCAGGTCACCGCCGGCGCCTCCGAAGGCAGCCCGAAATGGCTCACCCTGTCGCGCAACCAGGACGTGCTGAATTACGGCGCCCAGCAGGCATCCATCAACAACCCGGACCTGTTCGACCGCGCCTGCACCACCATGCCGGTGATCGCCTACCTGGCCGACCACAAGGCCGGCACCCTGGACCAGGTGGTGGCCAGCGCCGCCGCCTTCGCCGCCGCGCACTCCACGCCCGAGCGCCAGTTCCTGCTGGCCGCCGGCAGCGCCGGTATCGAAGCGGCCACCAATATCGTGGTCAAGCAAGCCAACCGCGTCATGCTGGCGCTGGTGTATGCCGCCGTGGTGGTGCTGTGCTTTATCACCTTCCGCAGCTGGCGCGCGGTGCTGGTGGCGGTGCTGCCGCTGGTGCTGACCTCCATTCTGTGCGAGGCGCTGATGGTGGCGCTGGGCATGGGCGTCAAGGTCGCCACGCTGCCGGTGATCGCGCTCGGTGTCGGCATCGGCGTCGACTACGCGCTGTACCTGCTGTCGGTGCAGCTGGCGCGCCAGCGCGCCGGCGACACCCTGGCCGAAGCCTACCGCCACGCCGTGCAGTTCACCGGCAAGGTGGTGGCCCTGGTGGGCGTGACCCTGGCCGCCGGCGTGGTGTGCTGGGCCTGGTCGCCGATCAAGTTCCAGGCCGATATGGGCATCCTGCTGACCTTCATGTTCACGCTGAACATGGTGGGCGCACTGGTGCTAGTGCCGGCCCTGTCCCATTTCCTGTTGCGTAATGTGAGTGTAAGGAGCGCCAAATGATGCGCGGTTTGATGCAAGAACAGCCACTGCTGATTTCCACCCTGATCGCCCATGCGGCGGCGGCCCACCCGCATCGCGAGATCGTCTCGCGCAGCCCGGAAGGCCTGGTGCGCACCAGCTACGGCGCCATCGAACAGCGCGCACGCCGCATGTCGACCGTGCTGGCCCACCTGGGCATCCAGCCGGGCGACCGCGTGGCCACCCTGGCGTGGAACGACCACCGCCATATGGAGCTGTATTTCGGCGTGTCCTGCATGGGCGCCGTGCTGCACACGATTAACCCGCGCCTGTTCGCCGAACAGGTCGAGTACATCGTCAACCACGCCCAGGACCAGTACATCTTCTTCTCGCCGAATTTCGCACCGCTGCTCGAGCAGCTGGCGCCCAAGCTGCCGAGCGTGAAAGGCTTTATCGCCATGTGCCCGCGCGCCCAGATGCCGGAAGCAAACCTGCCGATGCTGCTGTGCTACGAGGACCTGCTGGCTGCCGAACCGGAGACGCATCCGTGGCCGCACTTTGACGAGAACAGCGCCGCCGCCCTGTGCTACACCTCCGGCACCACCGGCGAGCCGAAAGGCGTCCTGTATTCGCACCGCTCCACCGTGCTGCACTCCTTCGCCGCCTGCGCGGTCGACGGCCTGGGCGTATCCGGCGCCGACACCGCGCTGCTGGTGGTGCCGATGTTCCATGTGAACGCCTGGGGCATGCCGTACGCCGGCGCCATGTGCGGCGCCAAGCTGGTGCTGCCCGGCCCGCAGCTGGACGGCAAGAGCATCTACGAACTGCTGCGCGACGAACGCGTGACGCTGGCGCTGGGCGTGCCGACGGTCTGGCTGATGCTGTTCCGCCACGTTGACGAACAGGCGCTGCAGCCGCGCACGGAATTGTCGCTGCGCCGCTGCATCATCGGCGGTTCGGCCACGCCGCGATCGATGCTGGAGAAATTCGAGCAGGACTTCGGCTGCCAGGCCATCCCGGCCTGGGGTATGACCGAAATGAGCCCGCTCGGCACCGTCTGCAAGCTGTTGCCGCGGCATGAGTCGCTGCCGCGCGAAGAGCGCCGCCGCATCCAGCTCAAGCAGGGCAGGGGCGTGTTCGGCGTCGCCATGAAAATCGTTGACGAAGACGGCGACTCGCTGCCGCACGACGGCGCCAGCGCCGGCCTGCTGAAGGTGCGCGGCCCATGGATCGTCTCGTCCTACTACGGCCGCGAAGGCGAGCAGGTGCTGGACGCCGACGGCTGGTTCGATACCGGCGACGTGGCCACCATCGACGCCGACGGCTTCATGCAGATTACCGACCGCGCCAAGGACGTGATCAAGTCCGGTGGCGAGTGGATTTCCTCGATCGACCTGGAAAACGCCGCCATGGGCCACCCGGCGGTCGCGGAGGCCGCCGTGATCGGCCTGCCGCACCCGAAATGGCAGGAGCGCCCGCTGCTGGTGGTGGTGCGCAAGGCCGGCGCGGCGCTGGATCGCAAGGAAATGCTGGACTTCCTGGCCAGCCGTGTGGCGAAATGGTGGTGCCCCGACGATGTGGCCTTCGTCGAGAGCCTGCCGCATACAGCCACCGGCAAGCTGCAGAAACTGGCGCTGCGCAAGCAATTCGCGGATTACCGCTTTACTGAATAATAAGGAGAAGGCCATGGCCAACCGTGTACGATTTTATGAAACCGGCGCCCCCGACGTGCTGCGCTTCGAACAATATGAGCCGGGCGAGCCTGGGCAGGGCGAGGTGCGCGTGCGCCACGCCGCTGTCGGCCTGAATTTCGCCGACTGCTACTTCCGCACCGGCATGTATCCGGCGCCGCTGCCGGCCGGCATCGGCGTGGAAGCGGCAGGCACCATCGAAGCGGTCGGCCCCGGCGTGACCGGCTTTGCGGTGGGCGACCGCGTCACCTACACCGGCAGCCCGCTCGGCGCCTACAGCGACGTGCGCTGCATGCCGGTCGCTTCGCTGATCAAGCTGCCCGACGAAATCCCGTTCGAGACCGCCGCCGCCATGACCATGCGCGGCCTGACCTCGGCCTACCTGATGCGCGCCATCTACCGCTGGCAGGCCGGCGACACCTTCCTGCTGCACGCGGCGGCGGGCGGCGTGGGCCTGATCGTGACGCAGTGGGCCAAGCTGCTTGGCCTGAACGTGATCGGCACCGTCTCCAGCGAGGAAAAGGCCGAAGTGGCGCGCGCCCACGGCTGCGACCACATCATCTACTACAAGAAGGAAGACGTGGCCCAGCGCGTCAGGGAACTGACCGGCGGGCAGGGCGTGCCGGTGGTGATCGACTCGGTCGGCAAGGATACCTTCCAGGCTTCGCTCAATTCGCTGCGCCGGCGCGGCCTGCTGATCGGCGTCGGCACCGCTTCCGGCCCGTTCCCGCCGATCGATGCGCTGCAGCTGGCGATCCGCGGCTCGCTGTATTTCACCCGCCCGGCGCTGGCCGACTACATCGCCGACCCGCTGGAACGCGCCGAGCTGTCGGGCGAGCTGTTCGACCATGTGATCAAGGGCCGCATCAAGATCGAGGTCAACCAGCGCTACGAGCTGAAGGACTGCGTGCAGGCGCACCAGGACCTGGAAGCAGGCCGCACCACCGGCTCGTCGATTTTCGTTATCTGAGGAGGACGCGATGCGCGTCGAACAACTGACCTGCAGTATCGGTGCCGAAGTCTCCGGCATCAGCCTGGGCGATGCGGCGCGCGACGACGCGCTGTTCGCCGAGATGAATTCCCTGCTGCTGAAGCATAAGGTGCTGTTCCTGCGCGACCAGGACATCACCCGCGCCGAGCACGTGGCTTTCGCCAGCCGCTTCGGCAAGCTGGAAGACCACCCGGTGGTGGGCAGCGACCCTGACCATCCGGGCCTGGTGCGCATCTACAAGGATCTCGATTCCAAGCCGGACTTCTACGAAAACGCCTACCACTGCGACGCCACCTGGCGCGCCGCGCCGCCGTTCGGCTGCGTGCTGCGCTGCATCGAGTCGCCACCGGTGGGCGGCGACACCATCTGGGTCAATATGGGCGAGGCCTACCGCCGCCTGCCGGACGACATCAAGAAGAAGATCGAAGGCCTGCGCGCCAAGCACGGCATCGAGCACACCTTCGGCGCCGCCATGCCGCCCGAGAAGCGCGCCGCGCTGGCCGCCCAGTTCCCGCAGGCCGAGCATCCGGTGGTGCGCACCCACCCGGAGACGGGCGAGAAGATCCTGTTCGTGAACGCCTTCACTTCGCACTTCGCCAACTACCACACGCCGGCCAATGTGCGCTTCGGCCAGGACTTCGCGCCCGGCGCCAGCGAGCTGCTGAACTATCTGATCGCGCAGGCTGCGATCCCCGAGTACCAGGTGCGCTGGCGCTGGAAGAAAAACAGTGTCGCGATCTGGGACAACCGCTGCACCCAGCACTACGCGGTGATGGATTACTGGCCCGCCGTGCGCAAGATGGAACGCGCCGGCATTATCGGCGACGTGCCGTTCTGACCATGGGCATGCCACTGCACCAGGAGCCGCTGCCGGAAGGCGCCGTGCTGCCGCCGCGCGGTTACGCGTGGATCGTCTTCGCCTGCACCTTCGGCCTGCTGCTGTCCGACTACATGTCGCGCCAGGTGCTGAACGCCGTGTTCCCGCTGCTGAAGGCCGAATGGGGCCTGAGCGATACCGAACTCGGCTCGCTGGCCGGTGTGGTGGCGCTGATGGTGGGCCTGCTGACGGTGCCGTTGTCGGTGCTGGCCGACCGCTGGGGGCGCGTGCGCTCCATCGTGCTGATGGCGGCCCTATGGTCGCTGGCCACGCTGGGTTGCGCGCTGGCCGAAGGCTATGGCCAGATGCTGCTGGCGCGCTTCTTCGTCGGCATCGGCGAGGCGGCGTATGGCAGCGTGGGCGTGGCGCTGATCCTGTCGATCTTCCCATCGCACCTGCGCGCCACGCTGACCGGCGCCTTCATGGCCGGTGGCGCCTTCGGCTCCGTGCTGGGCATGGCGCTGGGCGGCGCGATTGCCGCCAAGCTGGGGTGGCGCTGGTCGTTCGGCGCCATGGCCTTGTTCGGTTTCGCGCTGGTGGTGCTGTACATGCTGCTGGTGTCCGAGCGCCGCCTCAGCAGCGCCGGTCCTGCGCCCTCGCGCCGCGCCGCTGGCGCGGGCGAACGTTCCTGGCAAGCTGCCTTGCGCCCGCTGGTCGGTTCGCGTTCCGTGCTGTGCGCCTATGCCGGCAGCGGCCTGCAGCTGTTCGTCATGGCCAGCGTGATCGCCTGGATGCCCAGCTTCATGAACCGCTACTACGGCATGCCGGCCGACCGCGCCGGCGCCGCAGCAGCCGTCTTCGTCCTGCTGGGCGGCGCCGGCATGGTCTTGTGCGGCGTGGTCACAGACCGCGTCAGCCGCCACGACGGCGCGCGCAAATGGAACAGCGCCATCGCCTACTGCCTGCTGGCCTGCATCCTGCTGGGCGCCGGTTTCAGCCTGCCGCCCGGTCCAGCGCAACTGGCGCTGCTCGGCGTCGGCATGCTGTTCGCCGCCGGCACCTCCGGCCCGGCCGGCGCCATGGTCGCCAACCTGACGCCAGCCTGGTGCCACGGCGCCGCCTTCGCCGTGCTGACGCTGGTGAACAACCTGCTTGGCCTGGCCCCGGGTCCCTTCCTGACCGGCGCCCTGGCCGACCGCATCGGGCTGGCCGGGGCCCTGCAACTGGCGCCGCTGCTGGCGCTCGGCGCGGGCATGCTGTTCGCGCTGGGCCGCCGCAACTACGCCGCCGACCTGGCGCGCCTGGGCGTGGCCGCCGATGACCAGGGTGCGGCATGAGCGCCCCGCGCAAGTTGACGGTTGATTTCTGGTTCGACCTGGTTTGCCCCTGGTGCTGGATCGGCCTGCGCCAGCTCAAGGGCGCGCAGCAGCGCCTGCGTGCCAGCGCGCCCGACCTGGAGCTGGAAGTCCGCTACCAATCCTTCCCGCTGCTGCCGCACCTGCCGCGCGAAGGCTTGCCCTACCTGGAGTTCTACCTGCGCCGCCTGGGCGGACCCGCCGCACTGGCGCACCGCCGCGCCCAGATCCAGGCCGCGGGGCAGGGCATCATTCCGCCGTTGGCCTTCGACCGCATCACCACCATGCCGAACACGCTGCTCGGCCACCGCATGCTGCAATTCGTGCAGGCGCACGCCAGCGACGCCATACCTGCGTTGCTGGAAGATGTCTTTGCAGCCTGGTTCACGGAGGGACGCGACATCGGCAATGCCGCCGTATTGGCTGCCCTGGCGGCGCCCCATGTGCCCGATCCTGCCGCACTGGAAGCCTGGCTGGCCGACGACGCCGGCTGGCAGTCCGCCCTGCATGCAGCCTTGCAGCCGGGACGCGCGGAAGTGGGCGGCGTGCCGTGCCTGACCACGACGGGTCAACCGCCGCTGAGCGGCGTCACCGGCACCGACTACCTGCACTTCTGGCTGACGCAGGCCGCCCGCGCCGCCGCCTGAAACGGCATGCTCAGCGCGCAGACGGCGCGCGCTGGCGCGCTTCCTCGCGCGTCAGGATCCAGACCCGGTCGATCAGGCCATTCATGTCTTCCGTATAGTTGACGATGACGTCCTTCTCGCGCAGCGAACCTGGCGTGACGGTCATGTTCTCATCGCTGACGATGCGCGCAGCGGGCGAGAGCTGGCGCAGCTTGCCGTCGATATAGATATCCGGCGCATAGGCCGGCGTCATCTTGCCGCGCTTGGCGGTGGCGGGGAAAGGGCGAGGCTCCGCCTGGGCCATGGCCGGCAGGGCGACGCAGGCCGCAAGGGCCATCAGGAAATGTCGTTTGTCCATGCGCGCTAGCTTACCATGCTGCCGAACATCGACAGCACCGCCAGCGCCATCACCACGCAGCACGCCCACCCCAGCACGCGCAGGCGGCACGACAGCGTCACCGTGCCCATTACCCCGCGCCGCAGCGCCAGCAGCATGGTCAGCACCATGACCGGCACCGCCACCACGCCGTTGATCACCGCGCTCCAGTACAGCGCCCGCATCGGATCGAGCGGCAGGAAACCGATGCCGACGCCGGCCAGCGTCGCCGCCGCGATAATTGCGTAGAACTTGCGCGCCGCCAGCGGCTCCAGTTCCAGGCTGCTGCGCCATTTGAAAGCACCCGCCATGGCGTAGGCCGCCGACCCGGCCAGCACCGGGATCGCCAGCAGCCCGGTGCCGATGATGCCCAGCCCGAACAGCGCGAACGCCAGGTCCCCCGCGATAGGCCGCAGCGCCGCCGCCGCCTGCGCCGAAGACTCGACCTCGAAGATGCCATGCGCATGCAAGGTGACCGCCGTGGTCAGCATGATCGACCATGCCACAGCGTTCGAAAATCCCATGCCGACGGCCGTATCGAGCTTGATGCGGCGCAGCTGCTGGCGCACCTGGCGCGGTGCGCGCTTGAGCGGTTCCGCCTGCGGATCGGCGCGCAGCTCCTCCACCTCCTGCGAAGCCTGCCAGAAGAACAGGTAAGGGCTGATGGTGGTGCCGAACACCGCCACCATGGTGGTCAGGAAGCTGTTGTTCCACTCGATATGCGGCAGCAGCGTGCCCAGCGCCACGCGGCGCCACGGCACCTCGATCACCAGCACGGTCGCCGCATAGGCCAGCAGCGCCAGCGTCAGCCACTTCAGCAGGTGGGCATAGCGCTGGTAGGGGATGAAGATCTGCAGCAGCAGCGACGCCGCGCCGAAGCCCAGCGCATACCAGCGCCCCTCGCCGCCGGCCAGCAGGCGCAGCGCGTCGCCCATGGCCGCCAGGTCCGCCGCGATATTGATGGTATTGGCCAACAGCAGCAGGCTGACCACCGCATACAGCAGCCAGGGCGGGAAATACAGCCGGATATTGCTGGCCAGCCCGCGCCCGCTGGTGCGGCCGATACGCGCGCAGGTTTCCTGGATGCCGACCATGAGCGGATAGGTGAACAGCACCAGCCACAGCATGCCGAAGCCGAACTGCGCCCCAGCCTGCGAATAGGTGGCGATGCCGCTGGGATCGTCATCCGCCGCGCCCGCCACCAGGCCCGGCCCAAGCTTATCCAGCCACGATTGGCTCTGCTGTTCCATGGAGCCATGCTAGCCGCGCCCCCACCCGCTTTCCGTTCGGTCCCGCACAAACTCCGACAGCCCAGCCCGTGTCCACCTTGGGGTCAGGCTCTTTCGTGGACACGGACTCGACCGCTGAATTTGCCTGGCCGCGCGCAGAAGCTGCCGAGCAGTGTAAGCAGCCTGCAGCTATCTAAGCCTGAGTTCGTGTCCACTAAAGAGCCTGACCCCAAGGTGGACACGGGCTCAGGTGTGCGGGTGGCGCGACTCCCAGGCGGCAAGTTCTTTCCGGTAGCGCTCGAGGTCTTCGTGGTAGAGCTCGAAGACGCACCAGGTGCAGCCGCTGTGGCAGCAGTCGTCGGGATGGGGTTCGACCGGGGGCTGGGGTTTGGGGGCGTTGGCTTGCGGGTCCATCATTCTTCATCCATTGCCAGCTGGGCCTGGTTGCGGCCGCGTTGCTTGGCGCGGTACAGGGCTTCGTCGGCCAGGCGCAGCAGTTGTTCCGGGCGGCTGTGCTCGTTTGGTACGAGTACGGCGACGCCAATCGAGATCGTGACGTGGCCGAACGGCGAGGCGTCGTGCGGTATCTTCAGGCGTGCCAGCTCGCTGCAGATGGCTTGCGCGACGCCAATCGCGTCGCTGCCCACGGTGGCGGCGGATAGCAGGGCGAACTCTTCGCCGCCGTAGCGCGCCACCAGGTCGGAGCTGCGGCGGCCGTGGGAGGTGATCAGCTCGGCCACCGCGCGCAGCGTGGCGTCGCCGGCCAGGTGTCCGTAGCGGTCATTGTATTTCTTGAAGTAGTCGACATCCAGCATGGACAGCGCCAGCGGCTGCCCGGTGCGCGCGGCGCGCCGCCATTCGGCTTCCAGCGCCAGGTCGAAGCCGCGCCGGTTGCTGACGCCGGTCAGGCCATCGGTCATGCTGAGCGCTTCGAGCTTGCGGTTGGATTGCTCGAGCTGGGCGGTGCGGGCCGTGACCAGCTGTTCCAGCTCGGCGCGCTGGCGGGTCAGGCGGCGGATGCGCCAGTGGTACAGGCTCCACAGTGCGCCCAGCACCACGGCGGCGGCGGCAATGCGGAACCAGGTGGTTTGCCAGAACGGCGGGGTGATGGTGACCGTCAGCGTGGCCGCTTCCTCGCTCCAGCTGCCGTGGTGGTTGGCGGCGCGCACGCGGAACACGTAGCGGCCGGGGTCGAGGTTGGTGTAGGTGGCGACGCGCCGCTCGGCGTCGGTTTCCTGCCAGTCGGGGTCGAAGCCTTCCAGCTGGTAGGCGTAGCGGTTCTGCTCGGGGGCGGTGAAGTGCAGGGCGGCAAACTCGATGGTGAAGGCGGTCGCCTGCGAGGACAGCACCAGGCCGGTCGGCGCGGTCAGCGGGCCTTCCAGCCGGGCCTGGTCGCGGAAGCGGCCTTCGCTCAGCGAGTGGTTGAACAGCTTGATGTCGGTGATGGCCACCTGCGGCGGTATCGAGGTGCTGCGTACCTGCTCCGGCTGCACGCTGGTCATGCCGTGCACGCCGCCGAAATACAGCCGGCCGTCCGCGCCGGGGGCGGAGGCACAGGTGGTATAGCCGTCGGTCATGCCGTCGGCCACAGTGAACAGCTGGGCCGAACCGTTGCTCGGATTCAGGCGGAACAGGCCGCTCAGGGTGCTGATCCAGATCTTGCCCTTGGCGTCGCTCTGGATCGCCAGCGTTTTCTGGTGCTGCACGGCGGCCGCATGGGAACGCAGGCGCAGGCCGCCATCGGCCAGTTCTTCCAGCTGCAGCAGGCCGCGCGAGGTGCCGATCCACAGGGTGCCGCCGGCGTCCTCGTGCAGGGCGGTCACGTTGTCGTCGATCATGCCTTCCGGCCCGCCGGCGCGGAAGTGGCGGAACTTGCCGCTGGCCGGGTCCAGCAAGTCGAGCCCGCCGCCGTTGAATTCGGAGCCCATCCACACGCGGCCCTTGCGGTCTTCCAGCACCACGCTGGTGCCGCCCACGCTGCGGCTGTTGGGGTCGTGCGGGTCGTGGTAGAACAGGGTGGTGTCGGCGCGCCGCGTGTCGTAGCGCACCAGGCTGTTGCCGGTGCCGAGCCACAGCACGCCATCCTTGCCCGGCGCGATGGAGTTGATGAAGTCGCTGGCGGTATTGCCGAAGCGCAGTACCTGGAATTTGCTGCTGCCCGGGTCCAGCCGGTTCAGCCCGTTGGCCGTGCCGAGCCACAGCGGGCCGCCGCTTTCCTGGTACAGGCTGTAGATGATGTTGTTGCTGAGCGAACCGGGCTTGCCGTCGGCCTTGAAGTGGCGCAGCACTTCGCCGCGCGCGGGGTCGAACTGGCCGACGCCCAGGTTGCCGCCCACCCACACCGTGCCCTGCGGCCCGCTTTCCAGGCTGAGCAGGGCGTTGTTGACGCGGCCCTGGCTGCCGTCCAGGCGGTAGGGCAGGTGGCGGCTGAAGCCGCCGCTGCTCAGGTTGACCAGGGCGATCCCATCGGTATAAGAAGCAATCCACAGCATGCCGCCGCGGTCCTGCACCACGGCGCGCAGGTTGTCGCCGGGCAGCGAGTGCGGGTCGTCGCTGTTGTGGCTGTACTGGTCGAAGCGCTGCGCCTCGCCGTCCCAGCGCAGCAGGCCGGCCGACAGGGTGGTGGCCCACAACGTGCCGGCGCGGTCGAGGTAGAAGCTGGTGATGCGGCTGTCGGGCGAGGCGATGCGCTGGCGGGTTTCCCAGGGCTGGCGGCTGTCCCAGCGCAGCACCCCTTCCTCGGTGCCGATCCACAGCATGCCCTGGCGGTCGAAGTGCAGGGCGCGCACGATATTGGCGCGCGCATTCGGGTCCTTGCCCTTGTCGACGCGGAAATGCTGGAATTCGCTGGAGCCGGGCGGCAGGTAGTCCAGCCCGCCGGGCCAGGTGGCGGCCCAGACGCCGCCCTTGGCATCCACCGCCAGCGCGTTCAGGTCGTTGCCGGCCAGGCTGGAGGCGCGCTCGTCTGCATGCACGTGCAGCACGAACTTGCCGCTGGCCGGGTCGAAATGCTGCAGGCCGCCCCAGGTGGCCAGCCACATGCCGTCCTTGCCGTCCGAGACGATGGCCTTGATGACGCGGCCATTATTTGGCGCCTTGGGCGGCAGGAAGGTGGTGAAATCGTTGGTATCGGGATTGAAGCGCGCCAGGCCGTCCTGGGTGCCGGCCCACAGGCGGCCGTGGCTGTCCTCGTACAAAGCCGCCACCCGGTCGTGCGGCAGGCTGCTGGGTTCGCCCGCCTTGCTGCGGTATTTGCTGGCGCGGTAGCCGTCGTAGCGGTACAGGCCGTTGGACTGGGTGCCGATCCACATGAAGCCGCGCCGGTCTTGCAGGAGCGACAACATTGACGGCTCTTCATTGCCAAGGGGTCCCAGCTTGCGGAAGCGCAGGGAAGGGGCCGCCGCTTCGGCCAGCAGGCTGCCTGCCAGCAGGAGCAGCACGATTAAAATGCGGCCTAAGTGCCAGCCGGGGGCATGGGTAGCATTCATTTAGTTACATTATAGCTTCCTGCCCGGCAATAATTTACCCCCGCAAATCCCCATTTCAAGCGCCTTGCGGCCGATATCGGGTATCATGCGAGGTTGGCCGCTGTTAATTAAAGAATTGTATGTCAGACATTGAGAACACTCCTGAGCAAGTACGTTTCGCCGATTTCGGCCTGGCGCCTGAAATCCTGCGCGCACTGACCGACCAGGGTTATGTGCACCCGACGCCGATCCAGGCGAAAGCGATCCCGATCCTGCTGCAGGGCCGCGACGTGATGGGCGCCGCCCAGACCGGCACCGGCAAGACAGCCAGTTTCTCCCTGCCGATTATCCAGCTCTTGCTGGCCCACGCCAATACGTCGATGAGCCCGGCGCGCCACCCGGTGCGCGCCCTGGTGCTGGCGCCGACCCGCGAGCTGGCGGTGCAGGTGGCGGAGAACGTGGCGGCCTATTGCAAGCACACCCCGCTGCGTTCGACCGTGGTGTTCGGCGGCATGGATATGAAGCCGCAGACTGAAAAGCTGCGCAGCGGCGTGGAGATCGTGATCGCGACCCCGGGCCGCCTGCTGGACCACGTGGAACAGAAGAATATCTCGCTAGGCCAGGTGCAGATGCTGGTCATGGACGAAGCGGACCGCATGCTGGACATGGGCTTCCTGCCGGACCTGCAGCGCATCATCAACCTGCTGCCGAAGAAGCGCCAGAACCTGATGTTCTCGGCCACCTTCTCGCCGGAGATCAAGAAGCTGGCTTCCAGCTTCCTGACCGATCCGATCACCATCGAAGTGGCGCGTTCCAATGCCACCGCCGACAAGGTGACCCAGGTGGTGTACAAGGTCAACGAAGACCACAAGCGCGACGCCGTCGCCCACATCCTGCGCCAGCGCGAGCTGAAACAGGTGATCGTGTTCTCCAACACCAAAATCGGTGCGTCGCGCCTGGCGCGCGGCCTGGTGACCGAAGGCATGAAGGCCGCCGCCATCCACGGCGACAAGACGCAGCAGGAACGCATGCAGGCGCTGGACGCGTTCAAGAAGGGCGAGATCGACGTGCTGGTGGCCACCGACGTGGCGGCGCGCGGCCTGGATATTTCCGACCTGCCTTGCGTGATCAATTACGACCTGCCGTACAACGCGGAAGACTACGTGCACCGCATTGGCCGTACCGGCCGCGCGGGCGCTTCGGGCGATGCGATCTCGATCTATTCGGACAAGGATGAACGCCTGCTGACCGATATCGAAAAGCTGATCAAGCAGCAGGTGCCGAAGGGCACGCTGGAAGGCTTTGTGCCGGGCGGCTTCCGCAGCGATGAGCGCCATGGCGACCGCCGCCGCGACCGCACCCAGGCGGATCGTCCGTCGTCGTCCTCGCGTCCGGGCTACAGCCGCGAGGGGGCGCCACCGCCACGCCGCGAGAAGGTCGACCCATGGTTCCTCAAGCCGTACGAGCCAAGCAGCGCCAATGGCGCCGTGGCCAAGGCCGCACCGCCGGCACCGGCCAAGCCGAAGCAGAAGATCGCAGCCCTGCTGGGCGGCCTGCCAAAGTCCTGAACCTGATGCTCCCGCAAAGCCCGCCCTTACGGCGGGCTTTTTTGATGCGCAACGATGAAACTACAAAACGTCCTCGCTAACGACACTCGCGACACGCCCGCCGCCGCGCCCGACGCCCATCCCGCCTACCGTCCCGACATCGACGGCCTGCGCGCCGTGGCCGTGCTGTCGGTGGTCCTGTTCCACGCATTCCCGTCGGCACTGCCGGGCGGCTTTGTCGGCGTCGATATCTTCTTCATTATTTCCGGTTTCCTGATCGGCAGTATCCTGATCAAGGGCATGCAGCAGGGCAGTTTCAGCTTCGCCGACTTCTACGCGCGCCGCGTGCGCCGCATCTTCCCCGCGCTGTCGCTGATGCTGGCCAGTACGCTGGCTTTCGGCTGGTTCGCGCTGTTCCCGGACGAATTCAAGATGCTGGGCAAGCATGTCTTTGGCGGCGCCGGATTCGTCTCCAACTTCTTCCTGTGGAATGAGGTCGGCTACTTCGACACGGCGGCGGAAACCAAGCCGCTGCTGCATCTCTGGTCGCTCGGCATCGAAGAGCAGTTTTACATTTTCTGGCCGCTGCTGCTGGCGCTGGCCTGGCGCCTGCGCTGGAATATGCTGGGCATGGCGGTGGTGCTGGGCGCCGCCTCCTTCGCACTGAATATCTGGGGCGTGCATAAATTCGCCAGCGCCACCTTCTATTCGCCGGCCAGCCGCGTGTGGGAGCTGCTGATGGGCGCTTGCCTGGCTTACGCCACGGTCAACAGGCTGGCGCCTTTTGCCGCCGCAAGCCGCCCGCATAGCGCCAGCCAGCGCGATGCCGCCGCGCTGCTACTGCGCCACGCCGCCTCCCTGCTTGGCCTGGGCCTGCTGGCTGCCGCCCTGGTGCTGACCACGCGCAAGCACGCCTTCCCCGGCTGGTGGGCCTTGCTGCCGACGTCCGGCGCGCTGCTGCTGATCGCCGCCGGTCCGGCTGCGCTGGTGAACCGCTACCTGCTGTCGAACCGCCTGATGGTGTGGGTGGGCCTGGTGAGCTATCCGCTCTACCTGTGGCATTGGCCGCTGCTGTCCTACGCCCAGATCATCGAATCGGGCGTGCCGTCGGCGCAGATCCGCGCCACTGCCGTGGCGGCGGCGCTGGCGCTGGCGACCGCCACCTACTGGCTGCTGGAGAAACCGCTGCGCGGCACGGCGCGGGGGCGCGCCAAGGTCATCGGTCTGTCGCTGGCCATGCTGGCGCTGGCCGGCGTGGGCGCCGCCATTTACCGCGCCGACGGCATGCCGCAGCGCCAGGCGGTGGTCGACAACGCCCTGCAGCAAAAGGACCTGATCCTGGTGGAGGACACCGCCAACGCCCAGGCCTGCAAGGCGCGCTACGGCTTCGACACCATCTACAAATACTGCCTGCTGGACGACGTGAAGAAGGACCCGACCGTGCTGCTGATCGGCGACAGCCATGCCTACCACCACGTGGCCGGCATGACCGCCCACTGGCGCGCGCGCGGCGAGAACCTGTGGATGCTGGGCACGCGCTGGCCTTTCGTCGACCTGGCGCCGAGCGAGGACGAATACCAGAAGGCCACGCCGATGATGCTGGACCTGGCGCTGAATACGCCGAGCGTGAAGACGGTGATCATCTCTACCGCGCTCAAGCTGCATGAGGGGAATGAGGAAGGCAAGGCCATCGTGGCGTCCTTCCGCGAGACGATACGGCGCTTTGTCGCCAGCGGCCGCAAGGTGTACTGGATCAATGACGTGCCGCGCCTGGACTTCGACCCGCGCGCCTGCATCAAGCGCGCCGGCGTGGCCAGCTCGCAGACGCGCGGTGAATGCGCCGTGCCGCGCGAGGAGTATGAGAAGTCGGTGGCGCCGCACCGCGCTATTGTCGACCGTGTGCTGAAGGAGTTTCCGGCGGTGCGCCAGCTCGATGCGGCTGACGCCCTGTGCGATGCCAAGAGCTGCCGCGTGGTCGCGGACGGCATGCTGCTATACCGCGACAACAACCACCTGAGCCATCGCGGCGACCTGTGGGTCGCACAGCGCCTGGCCCAGGCGATGGCGGATTAACGCAGTACCAGCTCGTTCAGGAAGAAGGCCAGTTCGCGCTGGTCTTGTGGACCGGGGCGCTGCGGCGCCTCGTGTTCCAGTTCCACCAGCACGCTGCCGGCCTTGCGCGCTTCCGCCGGCAGTTCCAGCGCCTGCAGCTGCTCCAGGGGCAGCCAGCCCAGGTCCTTGCCGCCGACCACCACGCGGGTGCGCGCATTGCCCTGGAAATAGTGGCCGTTGATGGTCAGCGTGCCCTGTTTCAGGGTGGCCGGCAGCATCACGCGCAGGCGCGAGGTGCGCCCCACCGACCACGCGCCATCCCACACGCCGCCGCCGAATTCCACATTGCCCCAGCCGCTTTCCAGCTGCGCCGCCTGCGCCAGGCGCAGTTGCTGCGCGCCCAGGTGCAGTTCGTTCGGGTCGGCCTGCTCGCACTGCAGCGGACCATCGACGTAGCGCCAGTTGCGGTAGCTCTCGGTGAAGCGGTTGGCCGCCGACAGGCGCATATTCGGGCCGCACAGTTTCGCCTCGGCCTGCGGGTTGGCGCGGTTGTACAGGTGCTTGAACGGCTTGCCCTGGGTCGGGTACATGTAGACCTGGTTGGCATAGTAGTACTCGTCGTGGTGGTAGGCGCGTTCAACGAAGATTTCCGGCTCCGGGTGGTACCAGGCCGGGAAGCGCTCCAGCATGAAGCGCGCCAGCGGGCTGAATTCCACGTACTGGTAGCTGTGCGCATTGGCCATGGCGCCGGCCTGCAGCAGCAGTACGCCGCCCGCCAGCAAGCGCCAGCGCGGCGCAGTGCGCACCGCCCACAGGAACACGAACAGCAGCGGCATCGCGCACCAGAAGGCATAGCGCATCATGCCGGCCGCGCCGGAGTTCCAGTTCAGCACCGCCAGCGCTGGTACCGCCAGCGCCAGCGTGAACAACAGCGCCACGGCCAGCAGCGCCAGGCCGCGGCGTGCTTCGCCCTGGCGCCAGGCCCACAGCAGCAGCGCCGCCGCCACCGCAGGGACGCCCAGCAACATGCCCTGGTTCAGGTCGAAGAAGAAGGAGGACAGGCGGGTCAGGCTGACGAAGCCCTTGTCCGAGAACAGCTTGACGATGATGTTCGGCACACCGTACTGCCACAGGTTGAACAGCGGCGGGATCGCGAACAGCGCCATGCCCAGGCCCAGGCCGAGCAGCTGGCGCGGCGCCAGCGCGCGGCGCAGGTTGCCGGCCATGCCGTCGGCCGCACGGTAGTCGAGGCACAGCTTGAGCAGCGGCGCGAAGCCGAAGAAGAACAGGATGGTCGGGTTCTGCTGCGCAGCGATGCCCGCCAGCAGGCCGCCCCATACCGGCGCGCCAGTGGTGAACAGCAGCAGCCCGGCCAGCAGGGCGGCCGCGCTCAGGCACTCCGGGCTGGTCCAGTTCCAGTACAGGATGCCGCCGCACGCCATGAACAGGGCCAGGCCGAACCAGGCCTGCAACGCATTGCCGAAGAAGCGGAACAGCGCCATGCCGAGGATGAAGACGAAGGCCAGGTTGACCACCTGGAAGCATTTGAACGGCGGCAGCCCGGCTGCTTCCAGCGCTTTGTACGGCAGCACGGACAGCGCCGAATAGCCGAAGAAGTGCACGGTGAATACATCGCCGTTCTTGCCGCGTACGAAGGCTGCGTACACCTTCTCCTTATTGGCGCGCATATCGTTGTCGATAAAGCTGTACGGCTCTTCGCGCTCCGGCGCCAGGCGCCGCGCCACGGCGATATCGTCCAGCCGTATATCCGGGCTGGCGTGGCGCGCCATCGCCACCGTGGCCAGCGTGTATTCGACCGAGTCGCCATTCAGGCTGGGACGCGTGAAGGCGATCATCATGCCCAATAGCAGGGCAAGCATTAGCAGGAAATTACGGGGTTTGGCGGCGTTCAACAAAAGCTCCGGCAGCAGGCAAAACCGCAAGTATATCTTGCAAATTCGTATAGAATGCGGGCTTTTGCCCACTGTTGTTCGCCATGGATTCGACTCACGGCCTGACTTCCCGCCAGCGTAACGGCTTTGCCGCTGCCATCCTGGCCGTTTTCGTGTATCTCCTGCTGCGCAACAGCGGCGTGTACCCGATGGTGTTCGCCGACGAGTGGTACTACAGCCAGGCCGCGCGCCTGCAGCCGCTGGCCAAGAGCACGCTGCCGTCCTATCTCTATCTGGCGCTATTCGGCCATACCAGCCAGTGCGGTACCGGTTTCCTCGATTGCGCGCGCATCCTGAATGCGCTGCTGTTCGTGGCCGCTGCCCCCTTCCTTTATTTGCTGGCCCGCCGCGTATGCGGCGCGCTGCCGGCTGCCGCGCTGGCGGTGCTTTGCCTGCTGGCGCCGATCAACAGCTATACCGTCTACTTCATGCCGGAGGCGATGTATTTCTTCGGCTTCTGCGTATTGAGCTGGGCCGCGCTGGCCTGGCGTTCCTGGCCGCCGCTGGCCTATGGCGCGGCGCTCGGCTTCGTGCTGGGGGTGCTGGCCGTGGTCAAGGTGCACGCGCTGTTCCTGCTGCCGGCGGTGCTGGCCTTCATGGTGTTTGTGAGCTGGGGCCCGGGCGGCCTGCTGCGCTTCGCCCGCATGGCGCCCGCGCTGCTGGTGGTGGCGCTGGCCACCAAGGCGGCGCTGGGCTATATGCTGGCCGGGCCGGAGGGCATGCAGTTGCTGGGCAGCTTCTATGGCGACCACGCCAACCAGAGCAAGGGCAATGCGTCGATCATGCGCCTGCTGGAGCCAGCGCTGGGCAGCCTGCGCGGCCACCTGATGGCGCTGGCGCTGTTGTATGGCCTGCCGCTGGCCGCCATCGCCGCCCAACTGGCCGGCCGCCAGGCGCGCCAGCAAGGCGGCGCCGAACTGCGCGCGCTGCAAGTATGGTCCGTGCTGGCGCTGGGCGCCGCACTGGGTGTGACGGTGCTGTTCACCGCCTCCATCGCCAAGTTCGGCGAGAGCGAAGCCTGGCGTCTGCACATGCGCTATTACAACTTCGTCTTCCCCCTGCTGTGGATCGCAGCCCTGGCCCCCCTACAGCCGCGCCCGTGTCCCACCATGGGGTCTGGCCCCATGGGACACGGGCGCGGCAGTAGCGTGCTGCGCGTGGTGGTGGCGGGGCTGATGCTGGGCGGTGTTCTGTACGCGTGGCATGCGCTGCAGCCGCGTTATCTGACTTCCTTCGTGGACAGTCCGGAGCTGCAAGTGGTGCTGGAGAATCCGCTGGTGCTGCCATGGGCGGTGCTGGCGCAGGCTTTGCTGCTGGTGGTGTGGGCCTGGCGTCCGCGCTGGGGCGCTGTGCTGTTGCTGTGCGTGGCGCTGCCGGTGTGGGCTTGGCAGAGCGACCGCGTGTCGCGCATGCTGCTGGAGCGCGCCCGCACGCCGGATGCGTATGACCGCGGCGGGCTGCTGGTGCAGAAGATGCTGTCGCGCGAGGAGGCGGGCAAGGTGGTTGTGGCGGGCGATGGCGCTGGTTTGCTGCGTGCCTTGTTCCATATCGATGCGCCGGGCGCCAGCTTCGTCGAGCTGCAACCGGGCGCTCCGCTGGCGCTGAACGAGATTCCGGCGCGTGACGGCTGGTTCCTGGTGGTGGGCCAGCATGTGCTGCCGGCTGGGGCGGATGTGGCGGTGAAGGCGGACGGCTTTGCCTTGCTGCGTACGACCGGCCTGGCGGGTAGCCTGGGGCGCGTGGAGTTCAGGGAGCCGCTGGCGGGTGGTGTGCTGGCTGCGGTGGAAGGCCTGGCGCCATCGGAAAGCTGGGGCGCCTGGTCGGATGGGGCGCAGGTAACGCTGACCTTCGCCCAGCCGCTGCCCAGGGCGGCGCGGATTGTGATCAATGCGAACGCATTCGGGCCGAACCTGGATGCGGACTTCACGCTGGTGGCGGGCGGGAGCCGCACCAGCTTCCGCCTGCCGCCGAAGCCGACGGACCGGGTGTTTGATTTCGAGACGGATGGGACGGTGCGGACGGTGGTGATCCAGGTGCCGAAACCGACTGCGCCGGCGGACATTGGGCAGGGTGGGGATACGCGCAAACTGGGTCTTGCCCTGAACCGCCTTGAGCTGGCGGCGCGCTAGCGGAACACCCAGTACTTCCCAAGCAGGAAGCCGTTGACGGCGACGACAGGCAGCGACAGCACCTTGCCTGGCAACGGACTTCCGCACAAGCGCACCGAAATCGCCACGCAGGCCAGCGTCAGCACGTAATTGGCCGCCACCAGCGTCAGGTAGCGCAGCACGCCTGCCACGCTGTGGATATGGGAGAACGTCACCTTGGCATGGAAGGCGTAATTCACCAGCAGCCCGGCCGCAAAGCCGGCGCTGGTGGCCGCCATCGGTGGCATGCCCTGCATCACCAGCAGCTGCAGCACGCCGATATCGACGGCGGCACTCAGCACGCCCCCCAGTACATAGACCAGGAACTGCGGCGTCAGCAAATCGGACAAACGCTTCATCGCTGACGGCGGCGCGCCAGCGCGGTGTGGATTGGGCGGCGCGGTACGGCCGCGATATCGTGCGCGAGGAAAGCCAGCACCAGCTGCATCCCCATCAGCACCGGCAAGGCCGACAGCATCACGGTGCCGGCCGGCGTTGCTACGCCCGCCTGCGCGGACGTGATCCAGTGCCACAGGCCATACGAGCCGCCCATCACCAGCAAGCCCAGTCCGAGCGGCAGCTCCAGCGACGCCAGCGACATATTGCGCAGGTAGTAGTTGTAGAAAATACGCTTGCTGAAATTGCGCACGTGCTTGAGCGCGAACTCGGTGACGATCTTGGAAATCTTCAGGTTGCTCACTTCATCGCCATAGCTGGCGTCCATCGGCACGTCCACCACCACCGCGTTGACGGTATTCAGGCGGAACAGCATGTCGGTCTCGAAGAAGTAGCGCTTGGAGATCTTGTTGAACGGCAGGTGGCGCGCCACATCGACGTGCAGCGCGGTGTAGCCGTTGGTCGGGTCGAACAGGTTCCAGTAGCCGGACGACAGCTTGGTCAGCAGCGACAGCACCGCATTGCCGAACAGGCGCACCGGCGGCATCTGGCCGATCTGCTCCAGGTCGAAGAAGCGGTTGCCCTTGGTGTAGTCGGCTTCGCCGTTCAGGATCGGCGCGATGAAGGAGGGGATCAGCGTCGCATCCATCTGGCCGTCGCCATCGACCTTGACGATGACGTCCATGCCATCGGCAATGGCGGCCTGGTAGCCGCTCATCACGGCGCCGCCGACGCCCTGGTTCTGTTCGTGCTCGATCACGACCACGCGCGCGTCCTGGCAGTTGGCTTTGACGAAGGCGCCGGAACCGTCCGGGCACTTGTCGTCCACCACATAGATGCGGGTCACTTCAGGGCCGATGCCGGCGATCACGCCGAGGATGTGGCGTGTTACCTTGTAGCTCGGGATGACGACGGCTACTTGATGGCTTTTATTGTTATTCATGGTTTTTGTATGTCCAATGTCCATTGGCATAGTAAAGGGTTTTGCGGTCCAGCCAGCGGTAGCTGCGTGCCGGGTCAAGCGGGGCTTCGTTGCCCGACAGCCGCTCGGCGAAAATCTCCGGCTCCGGATTATAGGCGGCGGGGAAGTGCGTCATGACCCAGCGCGCCTGCGGGCTGAAACTGGTGTGGCGGTAAGTGGTGGCGAGCGCGGTGGCGCCGGCCTGCACGGCCAGCAGCGCCAGCATGGCCTTGCCTGGCCACTGCGTAACCGCCTGCAAGCGGTGCAGCAGCAGGAATAGCAAGGGCATGGCGGCCCAGAAGGCGTAGCGCATCACGCCGGCCGCGCCGGAATTCCAGTTGCTGACCGTGAGGCCGGGCAGGGCAAGCAGCAGCGTGCAGGCGGCGCATAACAGCCCAAGCGCTGCCTGGCCGCGCCAGCCCCACAGCAGCAAGGCCGCTGCGACGCCGGGGATGGCGACGATCATGCCCTGGTTCAGGTCGAAGAACAGCGAGAACAGGCGGCTGCCGCTCATGAGGGCGGGCGAGGCGGAAATCGCGGCGATGATGCTGGGCGTGCCAAACTTCAGCAGGTTGAAGGCGGGCGAGAGCGCGAACAGCAGCAGGCCAAGCGCCAGGCCGGCCAGCATGCGTGGTTGCAGCAGCGCGGCCAGCGGCTGCGGCCGCAGCAGCGCCAGCGCCGGCAGCGCCAGGACGATGCCGGGATTCTGCATCGACGCTACGCCCGCCAGCACGCCGCCCGCCAGCGGGGCGCCGCTGGCGAAATACAGGAAGGCTGCCAGCAGCGTGGTGGCGCTCAGGATCTCGGGATTGGCCCAGTTCCAGTACAGCAGGCCGCCGCACAGCAGGAACAGCAGCAGCGCGGTGCTGGCGCGGGCGGCGCTGCCGAAGAAGCGGAACAGGGCCAGGCCCAGCACGAAGATGGCCGCCGTGTTCACCAGCTGGAAGCACTTGAGCGGATTGGCGCCCAGCGCTTCCAGCGCGGCATAGGGTAGCGCGGCCAGCGCCGGGAAGGCGAAGAAATGGATGGCGTAGGTCGCGCCATCGCGGCCGCGATGGAAGCCCGCCAGCGGTACCTGCGCGCCGCCCGCCATGCCTTCGCGCAGCGTCGCCAGGCGCGTTTCGAAATAGCCCGGCGGCGCCAGGCGCTGCAGGGTATCAATATCGGCGGGACGGATGTCGGGACTGCCATGGCTGGCGATGGCGATCGTCATCAGCGCATACTCTTCGAAGTCGCCCGCCGTGCTGGGACGCTTGGCCAGCGCGCACGCCAGCAGCACCAGCGCCAGCAGCGCGGCGAAGGCACGCAGCGAGAGCGGTGCGCCGGCCAGCCGCATTAACGGGCGACCAGGAAGGCGCCCAGCGCCACC
Source organism: Pseudoduganella sp. OTU4001 (assembly GCF_038440195.1). Classification (NCBI taxonomy): domain Bacteria; kingdom Pseudomonadati; phylum Pseudomonadota; class Betaproteobacteria; order Burkholderiales; family Oxalobacteraceae; genus Pseudoduganella; species Pseudoduganella sp. OTU4001. The sequence goes on from NZ_JASATG010000007.1 coordinate 120,154, forward strand.
AGGATGATGCCGGCCAGGCGCGAGGCGCCGAGCGGTTCTTGCAGCGCGAAGTAGCCAATCAGCGCCACCACGGCGATGGTGATGGCGGTCATGACGGGATAGGCGATGCTGATCTGCAGGCGGTGCAGCGCCAGCGCATAAGCCACGAAGCCCAGGCCGTAGCTGGCGCAGGCGGCGCCCAGCCACATCAGGCGCGCCAGCGACAGACCTTCTCCAGCGGTGCCGGAAATCTTGATCAAATAGGTGGCGCCGGCGCTGGCCAGCGAGGCCAGGGCGCACCAGAGAATGCCGAGGAGTTGGGTGTTCTGCATACGGTTCCTTAGGTCAGAGCGCCGCCACCACGGCCAGTGCCCCGCACAGCGCGAAGATGATCAGGCTCGGGCCGTCCTTGCTGACGTACAGCACCGGGTCTTCGTTGACCTGGCCGCGCGCGGCCAGGATCCACAGGCGGCCCAGCCACAGCACCAGCAGCGGCACGATGCCCAGCAGGGCCTGCGCGTGCGGGTAGAGCAGCAGCACATTGCTCGAATTAAAGTACAGCATGAAGATCAGCACCGACATGAAGGCGCTCGCCACGCCCATCACGCCCACCGGCGCCTTGTCGGCGGTGGTGTAGCTGCGGCCACTGGTCTTTTCCTTGCCGGCGCGGTGCAGGTTGAACAACTCGCTGTAGCGCTTGAGCAGGGCCAGGCTGAGGAAGATGAAGAAGGAGAACGCCAGCAGCCAGAACGACGGCGCAATGCCGGTCGCCGCGCTGCCGCCCAGGATGCGCATGGTGTACAGCATGGCCAGCGTGACGATGTCGATCATCAGCAGGCGCTTCAGGCTGAAGGAGTAAGCCAGGGTGGAGGCCAGGTAGACCAGCACCATCGCCAGCAGCAGCGGCGTGGTTTGCAGGCACAGTACCACGGCGGACAGCGCCAGCAGCGGGCTGGCCGCCAGCGCCAGCGGCAATGGCAGGGTGCCGGCCGCGATCGGGCGCTTGCACTTGGTCGGGTGCAGGCGGTCGTCGTGCGCGTCGAGCGCATCGTTCAGCAGGTAGGCGCTGGAGGCGCACAGCGAGAACGCGACGAAAGCGGCGATCGACTGGTACAGCGTGCCGGCGGTGAATGCATGGCCGGCCAACATGGGCACGAACACCAGCAGGTTCTTCAGCCACTGGCGCGGGCGCAGGGCCTTGAAGAAGGCGCGCAGCACGCTGCTGCGGTTAGTGCCCATCTGCTCTGTGCTGCGGCCGTCCGGCAGGCGGAATGGACGCGTGGTGACCGAATAGGCGCCGCGCGCGGCGTGCCATACCGGGATATCGACGCGCGAGTTGCCGATGTAGTCGAAACCTTTGTGGCCGTACAGGCCGACCAGGGCCTGCGCCTTGTTGGAGGAAGTCAGGTTGATGCCGTCGCCGGTGGCCAGCACTTCATCGAACACGCCGAGGTGGCCGGCGATGCCTTCCGCCACGCGCCGTTCGGAGCCGGTGGCCAGCACGATGCGGCGGCCGGCCTGGCGCTCTTGCCGCAGGTGGGCCAGCAGCTGCTTGTCGTAGGGCAGGGCAGATGGTTCGAATTCGACGCGGCCGGCGATCTTGTCCTTGAAGCCGGCCTTGCCGAGGAACAGCCAGAGCGGCAGCAGCCAGGCTTGCCAGAACTGCGTCTTCAGGAACAGCAGGATGCTTTCCCACAGCATGTCGCTGTAGATCAGCGTGCCGTCCAGGTCGACCACCAGCGGCGGTTCGCCGGCGCGGTCAGCTGCGGCCTGGCGGGACTGGATTGGTTCGGCTTCAATCATGACGTCTTCCTCAGGCGGCGATGAACAGTTTGTCGGTCAGCTGGCGCACGTTGTCGGCCCAGGTCTGCCACGGCATGCCTTCCGAGCTGGCGGCCTTGCCTTCGGCTTGCAGCTGCAGCCAGCCGCGCATTGCCTGCGCCAGGTCGGCGCCGTCCGATCCGTTGAAGTAGTGCGCGTGCTCTTGCGCCACTTCACGGAAGACCGGGATGTCGCGTGCGATGATCGGCTTGCCGTGGCGCGCCGCTTCGATCAGCGGCAGGCCGAAGCCCTCGCCTTCGCTTGGCACCAGCAGGCAGGCGCTGGCCTGGTAGATCGCGTCCAGGTATTCGTCGCTGACGCCGCGCAGCCAGTGCAGGCGCTTGCCCAGCTCAGGGTGCGCAGAGAGGCGCGCCATGATGGCCGGGATGGTGCGGCGGTTTTCGTCCGGCACGCCTTTCCAGCCTTCGCCGCCGACGATCACCAGGCGCACATCGGCGCCTTCCGACCACAGCTTCTCGAAGGCGTCCAGGGCCTGCATATGGCCCTTGCGCGGCTCGATGGTGCCGACCATCAGGAAGCTCGGCGCGGAGGCGATATCGGCCAGCGTGGCCGGCGCATCGTCCGGCATGCCGGTCGAAGGCTGCGAGGCGTCGATGTCGGCGCCGTGGTGCACCACCGCCATCTCAGGCAGCGCGCGGCGCGGAGCCTGCGCCGTCAGCCAGGCGCGGGTTTCGTCGGCCACGGCGGCGCTGATGCAGACCAGGCGGTCGGCATTGTCGGCCACGGCCGACAGCCAGGCCGCGAACACCTTGTCGGTACCCGGCGGGAAGAAGTCGGGACGCAGCACCGGCAGCAGGTCGTGCACCAGGAAGTTGACGCTGACGCCGGCCGCGCGCCAGCGCTTGTAGACGCCGACACGCGCCGCTTCCGTCACGGCGCCCGGGAAGAAGTCCGGACTGTAGAACACGTCGCCGGCGTTCACGCGCACTTCCTCGTCGACCACGCCGAAGCTGTCGGTGCCGAGCAGGGTATGCTCGTAGCGGCGCGCGTAGCGGTAGTGCCAGCGGCCGCCTTCATCGGTCAGGTAGACCGGCAGCACCTGGTAGTCGGTGGTTTCCACGTGCATCAGCTGCATCAGCTGGGCGCGCACCACGCGCTGGATGCCGGTTTTCAGGTCGTCGCGCGCGGTAGCGGAAACGTCCACCAGCAGCTGCGGCGCCACGCGGCCGGCGGCGGTGGCGGCATGGGCGTGTCCATGCACCACCACGTCCACCAGCTGGTCGGCGCTTTGCTGCCAGGTCAGCCACGGCATGCGCGCCGATTGCGGCGCCTTGCCTTCCTTGTCCAGCGCGATCCAGGCGCGTACGGCCTGCGCCAGGTCTTGCGGCTCCTTGCCGTCGAAGTAGTAGGCGTGCTCGCCCGCCACTTCGCGGAACACCGGGATGCCGCGCGCGATGATCGGCAGTTCGTGCTGCGCCGCTTCGATCAGCGGCAGGCCGAAGCCTTCGCCTTCCGAGGCGGCCAGCAGGGCCGCGCAGTTCTCGTACAGCTTGAGCAGCATTTCATCCGACACGCCGGCCAGCCAGAACAGGCGCTGGTTCAGGTGCGGGTTGTTTTCCAGGCGCTTGACCAGGTTGTCCACCAGCCAGCCGCCCTTGCCGACGATGACCAGGTTGGCCTCCACGCCGTCGGCCCACAGCTGCTCGAAGGCGGACAGCGCCTGCAGCTGGCCCTTGCGCGGCTCGATGGTGCCGACCATCAGGAAGGTCGGGGCGGCGGCCACCGCGTCCAGCACTTGCTGGGCGTTGTCCGGCATGCCGGTCGACGGCGCGCTGGCGTTGATGTCGGCGCCGAGGTGGAAGTAGCCCAGCTGCAGCGGGGTAGTGCGGCGGTTCGGACGCGCGGCCAGGTATTCGGCCAGTTCGTCCGACACGGCGCGCGAAATCGCCACGATGCCGTCCGCCACCAGCGAGATCGAATTGACGTAGTCGCCGTAGTATTTCTTGGTCCCGTAAGGGAAAGCGTCCGGGCGCAGCAGCGGCAGCAGGTCGTACACCACGAACCAGATGCCCACGCCGCGGCGGCGCATTTCCAGCAGCGCGTTTTCGTTCTGCGAAGTGGTGTTGGTGGCCAGGTCCAGGCCGAGGAAAATATCGCCGGCGCGCAGTTCGACCGGCGCGTCTTCCAGTTCCGGCGCCTGGCCGCCCAGCATGCCGAAGGCGAAGCGGCGCGCGTAGCGGTAGCCGAAGCCGCCGCCTTCGCTGAACACCGGTTCGATGCGGAAGCCGGCCGGCGGATTCTTGATCAGGGCCAGCAGGATGCTGCGCACCACGCGCTGGATGCCGGTCTTGTGGTCGGCCAGCACCAGGGCCGAGATATCGACCAGCAGCTGGCGCTGCCCGCGCACCGTGCGGTTGGCGGCGATCATGGCGGCCAGCTGCACCAGCGCCGCATCATTCGGCGGACGCGGGGCGTTCTTGGCGGCCAGGCCCGCCAGCATGCGTTCGTATTGCGCGCGCGGGCCATGCTCGGCAAAGTGTTCGAGCGCCTCGTGATACAGCTTGCCCACCTGGGCCGGGCTGTGCTCGCGGCGGATGTAGTCGCGCGCGGCCTGCGCCAGCGCGTCGCGGCGCGCGCCATCGGCATGCAGGGAGGCCAGCGCCGCCGACAGCGCTGCGTTGTCGAACTTGTCTTCCAGCTTGACCAGCACTTCGCCCGGCAGGTCGGCCGAGGCGCCGTGCGCATTGATGATGGTCGGCACGCCGTACAGCAGGCAGTCCAGCACCGAGGCCGAGGTTTCGCCGCGCGTGCGGTCGCGCAGCTGCACTGCGGTGTCGCTGGCGGCCAGCCAGTGCGCGTAATCCTGCGCGCTGGCGAAGCCGGTGATGCGGATGCGGTCGACCGCCGGGCTGGCGGCGATCTTTTCCAGCAGCGCCGCGCCGTAGTCGCCCGGGTCGTTCTCGCCCACAAAGACCAGCAGGCAGCGCGGGTCCTGCGCCAGCGGCGAGGCCAGGAAGGCGTCCAGCAGGCGGTCGTTCAGTTTGGTGCGGCCCAGCATGCCGAAGGTGGAGACCACGTAGGCATCGTCCGCCAGGCCGAGGGCGGCGCGTGCCGCCTGGCGCGCCTGCGCCGGATCCTGGCCGATGTTCTGGCCGCGCAGCAGGGGCAGGGTGATCCAGCCATCCGCCGCACCGGCGCCATACCATTGCTCGGCCAGGCGCTTGGAGAAGTCGCTATGCACGATCACGCCGGCCGCGTGTTCCAGCACCGGCAGGTTGCAAGGGAAGCCCCAGATGGTCGGGTTGCGGCCGAACTGGCTGTGGTGCTGCACGCCGGTATGGCCGTGCGAGGCATACAGCGCTTCCATATAGGCGCGCTTGTCGTCGCCGTCGCGCTCCATATTATCCAGCACGCCGCTCAGGTAGAAGTCGTGCAGCACCACCACGCCCGGGTGGCGCTGCAGCAGGCCGAACATGTGCTTGTGGTAGTTCGAATTGCCGAAGTGGTAGACGATGCGCTCGTATTGGGAGGCATGCTCTTCGAACCACTCCACGCTGCGCACCGGGAAGGGCGCCAGCGCCGCATCCGGCGTTGCGCCCGGGGTGGCGACCACTTCGATGTCGTAGAACTGCCTGATCTCGGCCAGCACTTCCGCGCTGTAGTCGGCGATGCCGGATTTTTCCGGCGGCAGCGGCGTAACGAAGGCCAGGCGCGGACGCTTGCGGCGGGTGGACAGCTCGCTGGCGCGGCGCAGCTTCTGGGTGGCGCGGTTGTCGGCCATGTCCAGCAGCAGGCGCTCGGCCAGTGCGGCGGCGCTTTCGTCTTCGCTGGCATGCACCACCATGTCGGCGCTGTCCAGCAGGTGGCGGTTGCGTTTCTGGATGGCGTCGCGCTGCGAGTTGCCGCTGCCGGCTTCCTGCACGCTGGCGCCGGCGTCCAGCACCACCACGTTCAGCGCCTGCGGGATGTGGCCGCAGATGGCGCTGGCCTGTGGATGGTCCAGCAGGCCTGGTACGACCACCGCATCCGCATCCAGCGCCGCCAGGCAGCCGATGCGCAGCTGTTCCGCCGCGTGGTGCTGCCACGGCGCGTCGCCGGCCGGGGTCTGGTAGCTGATGATGCGTTCAGCCGGCACCAGGCCGGCAAAGGCGTGGCGCAGCTCGTCGATGCTGTCGGCCAGGCGCCCGTTCAGCGCGATGAATACCTGGTGGCCAGCCTGGCCGGCCAGCGCTTGCGCCAGTGCCAGCACGCCGCTGCGGTGATGCGCGGCGCCGTTCTGGCAGGACTGGAGGTCAACGACAATTCGCATGTTCACTGTTTCTCTTCATGTTCATAAGCGCGGCGCAGGTCGGCCAGCACGGTGCGGGCCGATTGCGGCAGGTCGCGCTGCTGCGCCGGCACGTCGCCGCCATACGGCGCTGCGTCCGAGGTGGCGATGCGGGTCGTGACCAGGAAGCGCGATACGCGGCGCTGCAGCCACGGCGACATGCCGATGACCGGCAGCACGATGCGGCGCACCCATTCCTGCTGGGTGACCCAGCGCACGCCCTGGCCGAACAGCTTGAGCGACTTGCGGCGCACGCGCGCCGGAATACTGTGCTCGCCGCGCGCCATCAGGGTGCGCAGCGGGCCGGTGATGCGCCAGGAGCTGGACGCGTACACCGCCAGCAACTGCTGCTCCATATCGCGGCCCCAGGCATCCACCTGCTGCAGCTGGGTTTCCAGCGCATTGGCGCGCGCATCGGCGGCGCGGAATTTTTCATGGTTCTGCTGCGCCAGTTCGCGCGCCTGCTGTGCCGCCTGGCGTGCGGCCTGGTGCTGCTGCTCGGCGCGGTTGCGGGCCTGGTGTTCTTCCGCCAGGCGGGCGTCCAGCGCCTCGACCCGGGCCCAGTTCTCGTCGGCGCGGGCCTTGTGTTCCTGCACGCGCGCAGCCAGGTGCTTGTTGTCGGCCCAGGCGCGGTCCAGGTGGTAGGAGATGAAGGCGTCGAACACGTTCGGCTGGATGCCGAAATGCGCCGCCAGCTCCGGATGTTCCTGCGCCACGTAGTAGCGGTTCAGGCCATCGAACCAGACGAACTGGTAGCCGTGCGGCGTGACCAGGCCTTCCCACTCTTCATGGTTGGTCTCGCGGCTGCCCGGCAGGGTCGCCTCGATCACCAGCAGCCATGGGCGCCAGCGCTGCAGGTCAAAGCCTTTCAGTACTTCGCCCTCGAAACCCTCGACGTCGATCTTCAGGAAGTGGATATCACCCTGCACATGCTCGGCGCAGATATCGGACAAGGTGCGCAGCGGTACGCGGTTCTCCACCACCTCGTAGCCGTCGGCGCGGTGCGCGGCGGCCACTGCCGGATCGGTGGAGGCCCAGCCGTTCATCGACGGCACTTCAAACAGCACGATCTCGCCGCTGGCCGAACCGGCGGCGCAATTCAGGTTGATGTCGCGCGGACGCTGCTCAACAAAGGGCTGTGCGTAAGACGGCATCGGCTCGATGTTGATGCCGTTCCAGCCCGCGTCGTAAAACGCCTTGGTGACCGAATGCAGTTCCGGATCGTTGGCGCCGACGTCGATGTAGAAGCCGCGCGGCAGATGGCCAAGTGCGCGCCATAGCAGCACGTCCTCGAAGTTCTGCGAATAAGAGATGAAAGTCATTAGCGGTCGATCTCGATGGCAGGATCGATGAATGCCGATCCTTCGAAGTAGGGACGGCGCATGTTCACCACGGTGAACACCAGCGCCAGGTCGCGCCACTCATAATTGTTGACGAGGTGGGTCTCGGTGCTGACGATGGCTGTGGCCACCGAATAGGTGCCGGCGCCCAGGTTGGCATCGAAACGGAAGCGGAAGGTAATGTTCTCACCCGGCTGCACATCGTGCAGCGGCAGTTCCTTCAGGTGCGTGTTGGTGCCGAACATGGCCTGGCCCAGGCGGTCCTTGATCATATAGCCCAACACCATGCGCGGGATTTCGGCCTTCGCCGCCACGGTGACCTGCAAGGTCACGTCCTGGCCGACGTCGATCACCTCGACCCGGTTGCCGTCCGCATCGAGCAGCGCGATGTCGGCCACGGTGGCCTCGCCGGTGCCGGACACCACCTGCAGCTTGCCGTCGTCGCGCGCGTTCAGCTGCAGCATGGAGTTTTCCTTATCCGCGATCATGGCGTTGTAATAGTCCATGATCTCTTCCGGCGCACCCTGGCGCGCCAGGCGGCCGCCGTCCAGTAGGATCGCGCTGTCGCACACCGACTGGATGGCCTGCTTGTCGTGCGATACCAGCAGCAGGGTCGTGCCCTCGCGGCGGAACTGGCGGATGCGGTCGAAGCTCTTGTGCTGGAAATAGGTGTCGCCCACCGACAGCGCCTCGTCCACGATCAGGATGTCAGGCCGCACCGCGGTCGCCACCGAGAACGCCACGCGCATCTGCATGCCGGAGGAATATACGCGCACCGGCTGGTCCATGTAGTCGCCGATTTCGGCGAAGGCCTCGATCTGCGGCATCAGGCGCGTGATTTCCTCCACGCTCATGCCGAGCAGCTGGCCCGACATGTACACGTTCTGGCGCCCGGTGAAGTCCGGATGGAAGCCCATGCCCAGCTCCAGCAGCGCCGCCACGCGGCCATGCAGGTGCACCGCGCCGGTGGTTGGTTGGGTGGTGCCGGTGATCAGTTTGAGCAGGGTCGATTTGCCCGCGCCGTTAATGCCGATCAGGCCCACGGCCTGGCCCGGCTGCACGGTAAAGCTGATGTCCTGCAGGATCCACTTCAGCGAATGCTGCGGCCCCTGGAACGGCAGCATCCATTCGCGCAGGCGCGACCAGCGGGTCGGGTACTGCTTGTAGGCCTTGCCTACGTTGGAGACAACAATCGCGCCCATTACAGTTCGTCCACCATTTCACCCGCGCGCTTGCGGAACAATTTCAAGCCCAGCACGCACAGTACCAGCGCCAGCGCGGTTGGCGCCAGCAGGTGCTGCCATTCCGGCGCCTGGCCCGACACCAGCACGCGCTGGAAGGATTGGATGATCGGGATCATCGGGTTCCACTCCAGGTAAGTCCGCACGGATTCAGGAACGATCGAAGACGGGTAGACCACAGGCGTGAGCCAGAACCAGAACTGGGTAAAGATGCTGAAGAACTGGCCAACGTCGCGGAAGAAGACATTCAGCACGCCCAGCACCATCGACAGGCCGATAGCGAACAGCACCAGCAAAGCCAGCACCGGCAGCAGGGTAAAGAACACCATGCCAGGGAACTGGCCGCTGGCGAGCAGGAACACGATGAACAGGCTGAAGATAATGCCGAAATTGACCAGCGCATTGGCGACCACGATGATCGGCAGGCAAATGCGCGGGAAGCTGATCTTCTTGATCAGGTTGCCTTGTTCGAGGAAGACGTTCTGGCCGCGCGCGGTGATCTCCGCAAACAATCCCCAGGTCAGGATGCCGGCGCACAGGTAAATACTATAAGCATACTCGCCCGCCGTCTCCGGCAGCTTGGAGCGCATCACTTGCGAGAAGACCAGCGTGTACACGAGGATCATGGCAAGCGGGCTCAACACGGTCCAGGCCGCGCCGAGCATGGTATTACGGTACTTGGACTGGAACTCGCGCTTGACACTACCAGTGACGAAGCCGCGATAAGCCCAAATGCCGCGCAACATGGCGAGGTTGATCATTCTGTTAATGGGAAAAGTCGGGACGGAAGATTATACCCTACTGAACTTGTCACACCTGTAACAGGTTGTCACAGGGTAAGGGTCGTAACGAGCATATTACAACGATTGTAATTTGATTGTTTTGTCCTTGTTAGTGTGGTAAGCTGTCCACGTTGAGTAAGCTTTGGAAACACCCATGAAGATTGAGTTTGACAGCGAATCGATCACGCTCGAAGAGCTTGACGCATTAATTACCCTCCTTGGCTCCCTCAGGAATGCACGCGGTGTCGTGACCGGTCAGCCGGATGAGAGTGGTTTCAAGGAGCTGAGCGATCAAGGTGTGCTCGACATTGCGTACAAAATGCACAGTTGTGCAATGTCTCGCGTTGAGGGCACCACCTTCAAGACGATGGAGTTGTACAGGGTAGCCATGCAGCGTAGCTGGAACGACATTTCGCCTAACAGCCGGAAGGCGGTTGGTCGCCAGTTCAAAAAGATCGTCGATGAGCATTACCGGCAAGCGGTCGACGGAGAACCTGTTGTGCGATTCAAGGAAAGGAATATTCAGAATACGGCGATTTACGAAGTAAAGGCCAAGGATAGCGCTGACGATGAGTTGTGATTCGCCATGAGTAATTTTCGACACAAACAATTCAACGGCAAGCTCTATACCTTCGAACACTTGGCGCCGATAAGGGTCAAAGTGCCGCTGAACGCGTCAGCAACCAGTGAAGTCGACTTGCACATTACTTTCGGCTGCCATTGCTTTACCGAAGCGTTCAGCAGCGCCAAGCACCAGGATCAGCACCGATACATCCATAAGGGCGAACTGCGGGCATTCGACTTGTTGCGCCATGAGTGCTCTATGCAGTTGCCGAGTGTGTTGGAGCGTATGTTGCGAGGTACGATTTACAGGGCAGGGGACAGCTACACTTACTCCGCGCAAATTGAATTGGAGTTCGCTGCGGGGACGCAGAGTTATTCGGTATTTTTCAGTTTGGAGAAAGACCGAACGGTTCAAGTGCCCGCGTTGAGGATGTTCGTCAAGAGCGCCTATTTAAAGCCGTTGGTGGCAAAACCGAATGCGCAAAGCTGGCGCTTCCCATCGCTAGCCGGGCAGGTGTCCGGGGCTTTTCCGCCGCAAGAGAAAAAAACGCGCCCGAAAAAGAAAGGGACCCCGTAGGGTCCCCTCTAGGCAAACATCGTTTGCCTTGCGAGCCTCTGTTGCCCCTGCTAACCGCAGGACCTGAATTGCTTCAGGCAGCATGTCCGTATTTCACTCGCTCTCGGACGATCTTCGAGCCAGTATACCACGCTTTGACCACGCGATTTTAGTCCTGCGTAAGCTTCTGCAGGTCATCCGGCTTCTGGATAATCAGCTTATGCTGGTCCTTCTTGATAATGCCCTTCTGTGTCAGCACCAGCAGCGCACGTGTAACAGTCTCGCGGCTGGTATTGATCATATTGGCAATATCCTGATGGGTTGGCAGGTTCTCCACCACCGTCCCATCCGCCTCTTTCTTCTGCATCAACACCAGATAGGTGTAAATCCGCTTGGCCGTATTATTAATACTCAGCAAAGCGCGGAATTCGGAATCCTTCTGGATTTTCTTGGCCAAGTGCTGCAGCATATGCCGCGCCACGGATGGAGAGTGCGAGAACAGATGCATGGCAGTCTGTGCCGGCAGGAACGCGGTCAGGGCCTCCGTCATCGCCACCACCGAAGCCGAGCGCGTCGTATTATTGATCAGCGCAATCTCGCCAAAGAAATCGCCCGGCTGCAGCAAACGCAAGCCGATCGCCCGGCCATCTTCGGTAATGTCGACCACCTGCAACTGGCCCGACAGCAGGAACAGCAAGCCATCGCCATGCCCGCCCTTATGCAGCACCACCTCCCGCTTCTGGTGCTGGCGGAAGCGCAACTCACCCTTGACCTTGATGATCTCTTCATCCGACAGTTCAGCAAGCAAAGGAATCTTACGCAGGTGAACCTGGACAGTACGCTCGGCCGGCGCGGCCGCAGCGCTCTGCTCAGGCGTCGTTGTGCTGGAAGGAGGGCTTGCAGTGGTCATGCGTTACGAAAAAATTGGTCGTTTACGGCGTAATGATAGCCTAGATGAGGCTCAGTACCGCCGCGCACAAGGCCCCGGCCGCCACGCCCAGGGCATTGGCCGCCATATCGCGCCAGGAAAAACCGCGCCCCGGCACCAGCTGTTGCAGGCATTCCACTACCCAGCCCGCCAGCAGCAAACCCGCCAGCCACATTGCGCGGTCCGGCATGGTCGAAGCGATACGCACCGCCAGCAAAGCCAGCAGTGCATACGCACCAAAGTGCATCAACTTGTCATTTGGTAATCGCGAAGGCAACCACTGATTCGGCACCAGGCAGCCGCCCAACAGGGCCAGGCTAAAGCCGACGAAAACCGCCACTTCCCACATCATATTCATTTCTATCGTAATTCACGGGTATGCCAGATGCGCAATACATAGATTGTGGATTCGGCAAGCTCGTAGCGCACTTCATAGCTGCCCACAATCAGCCTGCGAATCTCGCGCGGGTCGAATTCCTCTAGCCGCTCCCCAATACGCGGACTGGCCATCAACCCGGATGCTGCCGTTACAAGCGACTTGACGACACGCGCTGCTGCCGTTTTATTGACGCTGGCCAGGAAATCGTGCAGCCGTACCACATCGGATAACGCCTTGCTCGTCCATTGCAAGCGCATCAGCGCAATACCGGAGCGGGCAACGGTTTATCGGTATCCAGGCTATCGGCCCAGGCTTGCACCGCCTGATGATCGATGACGCTGCCGGCGTCCACGTCTGCCATCGCTTCGCGGGTGAGCCGACTGCGCTCCTCCTCCTGATCGATCCAGGCAGTCAGCGCCTGTTTAACTATCCAGCCGCGTGAGCGTTCGAGCCGGGTGGCTATTTGGTCAACTTTCTCGGCTAGTGTTCGAGGGACGTGGGCAGTAAGCACCTTTGTGTCGGCTGGCGGCATGATGGCTTCCTTTCGCGCGTATTGTGTCAGTTCGACGACGACAAATCAATCGCACTTAATCAATGTTAATCAACTTGACTAAAGGCGCTCAAAGGCCCTGCCACTGCCAGCTTAATTGCAATTGGCGGTTATTGTACTGAAAGATCGGGATGTTTTCCTTGTTGTAGACCTGGCGCACCTCCAGGATCAGGTTCTGCCCGCGCGACACCGGATAGGTGATCGAACCGCGCAAGGTGTGCATATCCTGCTCCCGCACCTGGTCGATCACGCCCGGCGCGTAAGCCGAGCTGCCGCGCCAGTGCTGCAGCGTATAAGCCAGTTCGCCGGTAAAGCCGCTGGCATAGCGGCGCTGCCAGCTCAGCATGGCATTCACACCATGGCGATTGCCGCCCGGACGGTTGCTGGTGGCGTGGTCATTGGCGACACCGACACTGGCATGCAGCACATGGTCGCTCTTGCGGCGGGTGAACTGCGCGCGCAGCTCCGCCGTATTGGCATCGAAGGTGTCCAGCGTGATGTAGCTGTTGTGGCCCACGCTGGCATGCAGGTTCATGGTGAAGTCGCCCGGCAGCTTGTACGGCAAGCCCAGGCGGCCCAGCACCTGGTACTGGCGCTGGTAATAGTGGCCGCCCAGGGTGATGGCGCCGGCCAGCGCGGTGGTGCGCAAGGTCCAGCCGCCCCAGCGCCAGGCGCTCTCCAGCCCGGCATAGGCCGCGCCGCTGTCGTAGTCGCGCAGGTTGTCATTGCGGCGCCACTGCACCTGCACCAGGCCCAGCGTGCCGTTGGGCGTGAGGTCGCGCAGGTAGTCGGCCGACAGCAGGGTGTACTGGTCGTGCTGCGGCAGGAATTCGGGCGACAGGGTGTAATCCGGCGAGAGGGCGCGGGTCGAGCCCTGGTTCACGTTCTGGTCGATGCCGCGCGACAGCGAAATACTGCTATGGCTGAGCGGAGTCCAGTTATCGCAGCCTTGCTGGCGCGCCTCGCGGATCAGGTCCGTGATGCCCGGCGGCGGGTCGAAGCGTTCCTCAATGGTGCGGAACATGCGCTCGGCCTCGGTCGGACGGCCCAGGCTGCACTGGATCAAGGCCAGGTCCAGCCAGGCGCCGGCGTGCAGCGGCTCCTGTTCGATCACGCGCTGCAGGGTGCGGTTGGCATCCTGCTTGCGGCCCTCGGCGATGGATTGCAGCGCTTCCTGATAAAGCTCCTGCACATTGGGCGGCACCTGGGGCACATTGGCCGACTGCGCCAGCTGCACCTCGGTCGGCTCCTGCTGCGGAGCTTCCTGCTGCGCCCATGCCGGGCGCACCAGGGCCAGCGCAGCCAGGGCCAGCGCAGTCAGGGCAGGGCGAGCGGACATACGGTGCCTCATGCCGGCAACTCCACGTTGACTGGCGGGGTTACATTGTTCTTGACGGGTTCCAGCGTATACAAAGTCGTTGTTTTCTCTTTTCCGCGCAGCATGCGCTCTTCCAGCAGCAGGAAACGGTGGCGGCGTGCGGTCGCCACGGTACCGGCTCCAATAATAATATCGTGCGGCAGATCGCGTGCGGCCTGCTCCAGGCGCGACGCCGTATTCACGCTGTCGCCAACCGCAGTGTAAATGCTGCGGGCGCCGGTGCCAAAGTCGCCGGCGAAGGCAATGCCGCTGTCGATGCCGATTCGCACCCGCAGCGGCTTCAGCCCTTGGGCCGTACGGCTGCGATTGTACTGGCGAACGCGCTCGACAATGGCGACCGCTGCGTCCAGCGCCAGGTCTGCATGGGCCGGGTTCGGCAGCGGCGCGCCCCAGAAGGCGACCAGGCCGTCGCCAGTGTACTTGTCCAGCGTGCCGCCAAGGGCCATGACGGGGCCGGTCAGGCATTCCAGGAATTCACGCGTCAGTTGCGCCGCGGCCGCCACCGGCAGCGCTTCGACGTGGGTGGTGTAGCCCTCCAGGTCGGCGATCAGGGTGGTGACTTCGCACTGGCGCGGCGCCAGCGGGTCTTCAATATCGCTGCGCAACAGCTCTTCCACCACGGCCGGCGCCACGTACTGGCGCAGGGTGTCCAGCAGGTGGCGCGATTTGCGCTGGGTTTGCTGCCAGTGGTAGGGCACCGCCACCGCTAGCAGGAACAGGGTGCAGGCCAGCGGCCCGGTGGTCGAGAAATCCTGGTCGTGCGTGCTGAGCGCAAACGCCAGTGCCAGCCAGGCCGCGCTCAACGCCGCCAGCAGCCCCACGCCCAGCGCAGCGGGCAAGCGCGGCAGTGCCCACATCGCCAGCAGCACGCAGACCGCGCCGTACAGGCTGCCGAGCCAGCGCCCCGGCACTGGCGCTGGAGCTTTGCCTTTCTGCACATCGAGCAAGGTGGAAAGCATGGTCGCGTGCACGCCCAATCCTGGACGGTTAGCGCCCAGCGGCGTCGTCACGTGGTCGCTCAAGCCCAGCGAAGACGAGCCCACCAGCACCAGCCGGCCGGAGGCACTGGGCGGATCGATGCGCTGGGCCAGGATATCGCTGGCCTGGACCACGGTGTAGGCGCTCCAGTCGCGCTTGTAAGCAATCCGCATCGGACTGGCTGGCAATGTTTTCAGCCCGCCACCGCAGCAGTCGAGCAGGGCAAGGGTCAGCGTTGAATACATCTCACCGTTATAGCTGGTGAGCAGGGGCAGGCGGCGCAAAGCGCCATCCGGGTCCGGGATGAAGCCGATATTGCCGACATTAGGCGCGCCGGCCCAGGCTTCCTGGTTCGCAATATAGCCGGTGGCCGGCGTGGCCGGACCGGTGCGCAAGGTCGCTCCGGCCGGGTGCCCGTCGCGCAGCGCAACCGGGCGGCTGTGGGAATAGTCAAAAGCCTGCGCCAGCACCAGCGGCGCATGCTGCGACAGCATGGCGAGGCGCGTATCGCCCGCCTCGTCCATCGGCTCCGGCAGCACAATATCCAGCGCCACACCGCGCGACTTGTAAGTGGTCAGCAGGATTTCCACCAGATCCGCCAGGCGCGCGCGCGGCCACGGCCACGGACCCAGCTCGGCCATGCTGGCCTCATCGATATCCACCACCAGCACGCGCGGCTCCGGCGCGGTCGTCTCCTGAATGCGCAGGAAACGGTCGCGCAGCCACTCGTCCGCAAAAACAGAAGCACCAGGGGGCGCCAGCCACTGCGTACCGAACGCCAGCATCAACCCGGCCACCGCGATCAGGGCGCGGCTAAGCCAAGCGGGCATGGGCGGCAAGCGCCGCGACCAGGATGTTGTCGTTTGGGTCAAAACTGGACTGCAGTTATCGAATAATCTATTAGTATAAGGCCTATCTGCCGCGTTGAGGCTAAGGCAACTGCGGATGCTCAAGAGTTGAGCAAACGACGCCTGATAAGGGCCTCAAGGTCTCGACTCGTGTGCGCAATCAAATGTACGTAAATGACTCCGCCAGGGGCACATTCAATTATGATGCGGTGCTGACCGGCAAGTAACTGACGATGCGTCGTCAAGTGCAGGTCTTCCAATTCTCGAACGAACGAGCCTTTGCCGGGCTGCTGCTCCAAGGAATTTACTTCTGCAAGGATATCTAGTGTGATTTTCTTCGCGTAGGCAATCGATTGGCTTTCCTTTAAGTACCGACGAATATCGTGCAGGTCGTCCAGTGCATTTCGGGTCCAAAAGATTTTCACTTTCGATTAGCTTTCCTTGTCTTCAGCCTCAAACAGGGCAACAACGTCATCATGATCAATGACCTTACCTTCTTCGATTTGCTTCTTGCCTAGAGCAAGGATTCGAAGCATGGTCATTTGGTCTTGAGTTTTTTGGTAGCTAACCGGGTCTTGGATAACGGCTTGCACTCGACCGTTAACCGTGATTGCAACCGGGTCATGCGTTTCCTGAACCTGTTTGACTACTTCGCTAGTGTTACTCTTCAAGTAGCTAATTGGTTGAATATTAGAAAAGTTCATGGTTTTACCCCCGTCGGTCAGTGCATGATAGCACTGATGACTAAATTTGGATCCCAATTTGGTACGCATGGTTCCGGAGGCGTCCGCGTGGCCGTAGTGGGCGCAAACCCTTCTTCGCCTAGTAAACGCTACAAAGTGTAAAACTTCACGCCCGTAGCGTTTTTCTCCCTGAAAATGTGACAGCTATCACGGCGACTTGCGGGTTGGCCCGGATAATAAGATAAGAAGGGGAAATATCATGTTACGTCTACTCGTGGCCGCTGCCGGCCTTGCCTTATTGTCCCACGGCGCCTACGCGGCTGTCGCGGGCAAGATCGTCTATGTCGCTGGCAAAGCGCAAGTCGCCGAGCGCCCAGCCGTTCTGGACGGCGACGTGCAGGAAGGCGATATGCTGAGCACCGGCGCCGACGGCTACCTCTATATAAAGACAGTCGATAACGGCCTGTTCATCCTCCGCCCGTCGAGCCAGGCGAAAATCGCTGCCTATTATATAGATGCGAAATCGCCGGCCAACAACCGCATCAAGCTTGAGCTGCTGAACGGCGTGGCCCGCAGCCGCTCCGGTGATGCCGTCAAGCAAGCCCGCCAGAACTTCCGCTTCAATACCCCGGTAGCGGCAATCGGCGTGCGCGGCACGGACTTTACTGTTTTCACCGACCACGACACCACCCGTGTGACCGTCAATTCCGGCGGCATCGCACTGAGCGGCTTTGGCGGCACGTGCACGCCGGACGGCCTGGGCCCATGCGAAGGCGCGGCAACCCGCGACCTGTTCGCCGCCCAGAAGGGCAACCTGCTGCAGTTCAAGCGCGGCCAGGTTGCCCCACAGTTGTTGCCTGCAAGCAGCACCATTTCGCCAGACGGCGTAGCGCCACCGCGCCCGGACGAGCCAGGCAAGCAGGCCGGCAACAGCATGCCGGCGCAGCCAAACCTGGACGTGCAAAAAACTGCCAATCTGCAAGTGCAGCTTGCCAACCAAAAACCAGATCAGCCACCTGTGGTCCTGCCACCGGTGCTGCCGCCTGTTGTCGAACAGCCAACCACCCCGCCAGATGAAGAGAAACCGCCTGTCGTGGTGCCGCCAGTCTTGCCAGAGCGCCAGATCGTCTGGGGCCGTTGGCAGCCTGTACTTGACCAGGCAAAACAAGTGGACCTGACCGCCGAGTTGAAGAGCGGCAAGACCATCATCGCCCAGAACTCCGATTTCGTGCTCATGCGCACTCAAGGCAAGGAGTACGTGATCCCCGAGCGCGGCTCGGTTGCCTTCTCTTTGAAGGAAGGGCAGGCATTTATCCACCCGGACAATGCGGCGCTACCGATCTTGGCGGCAAGCCTGGAGAATGGTTCGTTGAACTTCAACTTTGACCAGCGCACCTTCGCAACCAAGTTCGACCTGGTCAATGGCGATGAGCGTTTGCTGATGCAGTCGTCCGGCCAGGTGGCCAGCGACGGCCGCTTTGTTGGCGACCCCACATATATAAAGCCCAACAATATGAACGTGCGCGGCCTGTTGAGTGCAGAAGGTAGTGCGGCGTATATCTTTGAGCGCCGCATGACAGGCCGTACGATTTACGGCGGCACCAGCTGGACAGCCCAGCCAGTCCCTAAATAAGCAGCCCCAGCTTCCAAACAGCCCGCCCAAGCGGGCTGTTTTCTTTTTTGCGGGCCACGTTTGTGACGTGCAAACGCAACAAAACCTCTGCTCAACCGAAAAATATTACATTTTTTTACCAATTTCTCAGCAGCTAACTTTCCCTAGTGCCGAGGGGCAATCTTTCCTATCAGTTAGTCTTGCCTTTGGAGCTAGTTGATACCGTCCCAGAGGCCCCGCTCCCCAGTAGTGGTGCGGCTCTAGCCCCAGACACCCGAATCCTTGCGTCTGGCGCAATCTTCTCCGATAATGACCCGCCGTTTAATTTTTTGTTGATATTTTTTATAACAACCCGAGGATATTGCTTATTTTTGTGACGGCCGTCACATGCTTAGGCAATACCTTCTGAGATTATTCGGTACGTTGAATTGTTTCAGCATTGCGTGCTGCAACAATTGACTTTAATCAACCCCTCCTAGGAGTTTTAAATGGGTATCTACGCAACTGATTTGCAAAAGCTGTACGTCGAGTACTTCAACCGTCCTGCTGACCCAGCTGGTCTGCAGTTCTGGGAAACCGTGATCACCAACAAGCAAGCCACCCTGGCTACTGTTGCTGCTGAATTCGCTAAATCGGCTGAGTACAAAGCAGCCTACGCTGGCAAGACCACCGCGCAGATCATTGACACCATCTACGTCAACATCTTCGGCCACGCTGCTGACAACGAAGGCCTGCTGTTCTGGGCGAACGCTGTGTCCACCGGCGCAATGACCATCGACGCTGCCGTGACCGAAATCGCCAAGGGCGCACAGGGCACCGACAAAGTCGCTTTCGATTCCAAAGTTGCTGCTGCTGAAGCCTTCACCGCTAAGCTGGTGACCGTAGAAGGCGGCGTAGCTGCCTACAACGGTGATGCTGCAAACCTGCAAGCCAAGATCTGGATGGCTGGCATCATCGACGAAGCTTCCCTGGAAGCCTCCACCTCCGACGCAGCTCTGAACACCATCGTGTCCAAAGTTGCTGCTGCTGCTGATCCTCTGCTGGCCGCTTCGATGGTCGCTGAAGCTGCTGCTGTTGCTGCTAACACCGACGCAACCGCCAAGGCTGCTGCTGCTGTTGCCGCTGCTGCTAAAGTTGACACTGCAACCGCTGCTTCTAAAGCCGCTGCTGACAAAGCTGCTGCTACCGACGCAACTGCCCTGACCGCAACTGCTACCGCCGCTAAAGCAACCTCCGACGCAGCCGCTGCTGCTAAGACCGCTGCTGACGCCGCTGTTGTTGCTGCTAAAGCTGAACTGGCTGCTGCTATCGCCGCTGGCGACGCTGCTGCTGTTTCGACCGCAAACGGCAAAGTAATCATCGCTGAAAGCAAGGCTGCTACCGCTGCTGCCGACGCAACCAAAGCTGCTACCGCTTACACCACCGCTGACACCGCTGCTAAAGCTGCTGTGGCCGACGACGCTGCTGCCGTGACCGCTGCTGCTGCTGTGACCACCGCGCTGACCGCTGCTGCTACCGCTGCTACCGCCGCTACCGCTGCTGCTGCAACCGCTAACACCGCTTCGACCGCGTTCACCGCTGCTGCTGCTAAGACCGCTATCGCTTCCGACGACGCTAAAGCTGTTACCGTGGCTACCGAAGCTGCTGCTGCTGTTAAGTCCGCTTCTGCCGCTGCTGCTACCGTAACCGTAGCTCAGACCGCATCGACCGCAACCACCGCTAACGCAACCGCTGCTACTGACGCTGCTGCTGCTGCTGCTGCTTCGACCGCTGCTGCTGCTGCCATCACCGGCACCAACTCGCTGGCTACCGCCAACGCTGCAATCGCTGCTGCTGCTGCTGAAGTTGCTGCTGCTGCTAAAGCTAAAGCTTCGGCTGATGCCGCTCTGGTTGAAGCAACCAAGTACGACACCGCTGCTAAAGTAACCACCACCACCACCGACGACACCGCTGCTGCTGCTGCTCTGACCGCTGCACAAGCTGCTGTGACCGCCGCTACCGCTGCTGTGGCTGCTGCTGCTGCTCACGCAACTGCTGCTGCTGGTCTGCCAGCTAACTACGTTGCTTCGACCTTCACCCTGACCATCGGTGCTGATACCGGTGCTGCTTTCACTGGCGCAAAAGGTGAAGACAAGTTCAATGCAAACGTCTCGACCCTGTCGGCCCTGGATGCACTGGACGGCGGTGACGGCGTTGACACCTTGACCATCCTGGGTGTGGACAAAGACGGCAAGGCGGCTGAAGTCGACGTTACTCTGCCAAGCTCGGTCACCAACATTGAGCAAGTCGTGATCAATTCGACCGCTTCCTCGCTGGCGAATGATGCAGCCGATATCTCCGGCTGGACTGGCGCGACCTCGGCCAACATTAAAGTCAAAGGCGATGCAGAACAGGTTATCACCTTGGCTTCGACCACCAGTCTGGACATGACTGATACCGGCGGCAATGGTATCAAGGTCAACGGCGGCGGCGGCACCCTGGTGCTGAACGCTGGTGCCGGTTCGGTAAAGGTTAACAGTGATGCAGCTACCGACGCAGCAAGCGCGTTCACCAGCATCACCGTTTCTGATGCGACCACTGTCGATATCAAGGACACCACCAAGTCCGATGGTACTATCGGCTCGACCCTGACCACCGTTTCCGTGACCGATGCAACCGGTGCGACCACCATTGAAGGCAAGGGCGTGGTCAACGTCTCTGTGACCAACATGGCAGCAGCCGTGACCGTGACCAATTCGACCGCGTCGCACACCATGAACCTGACGCTGGACGGTGCTACCGCTGGTACGTTCAAGGACACCGCGGCAACCACCCTGATCGCTACTGCATCGGGTACCGCTTCCAAGGGCACCACCTTCGATCTGAACAGCAAAGTTACCTCGCTGACCATCGCAGGTGATAAAGCGCTGTCGACTGCTCTGTCCAACGATGGTTCCCTGACTACCGTGACTTCGACCAACACTGCCGGCGCCACCATTACTACGGCTCTGGGCAACGACGTTACCTTCACTGGCGCTGCTGGTAATGATTCGATCATCGTTGGTGCTACCAACAAGACCATCACTACCGGCGCGGGCAACGACACCGTGGAAGTGACTGTCTCGGTTCTGGGTACCACCGGCTCGAACGGTTCGATCGACGCAGGTGACGGCACTGCCGACACCCTGAAGTTCAGCACCTTCGCAACCGCAGTGACCGCATCGAATACCGCTGCCTTCGAAGGCACCATTTCGGGCTTCGAGCGTCTGGAACTGAGCGGCGCGAATGCGGCAGCAGGCGCAGCAATCAAGCTGAACAACTTCGATGATGTCAGCTACGTGACCCTGTCGGCCACCAACACCGAAACCATGACCATCTCGGGCATGGCATCGGGCGGCACTCTGGCAATCACTAAGAGCCAGACCGACAACAAGGACATCACCGTTACTGTCAACAATGCTACTACCGGCACTGCTGACTCGCTGAACCTGTTGCTGTCCGCTACCGCTGGTCTGACGACCGTGGACGTTACCGTTGCTGACGTTGAGACCATTGCAATCAACAGCGATGACAGCGCGACCACCGCATCGGGCATCACCCATGCTCTGGATCTGGCTGCTACCTCGGTCAAGACCCTGACCATCACTGGCGACGCTGGTCTGGATCTGACTGGTTCGGATACCGGCACCGCGCTGACCACCTTTGATGCATCGGGTATCACCAAAGGCGGCGTGACCTGGGCCGCGGGCGCACTGGCTGCTTCGTCCGTTGTTAAGGGCTCGGCTTCCGGTACTAACGTTATTGATCTGAACTCGGCTACCACTGCTAAGACCTCGGTTACCTACACCGGTGGCACTGGTGCAGATCAGATCGTTAGCACCAACGACAACAACAACACCTTCACCCTGGGTAACGGCGCGAACACCATCAACAACGGTGGCGCAGCGGGTAACGGTAACAACACCGTGACTGCTGGCACTGGCAACGATGTGATCAAGCTGGGTGACGGCGACAACAACATCAACGTTGGTGCGGGTGACAATACCGTTGTGGTTGGCAATGGTGACAACACCATCGTCGCAACCACCGGCGATCACACCATCACCGTGGGCACTGGCATCAACTCGATCACGATCACTAGCGATCTGAACGACAGCGACACCATCACCTTTGGCATCCCAGCAACCGCGAACAACTACTCGACGGTGACTGGCCTGACCACTGGCGATATTCTGAACTTCGCTGATGACGGTGTTGAAGTCTGGATGGGTGGTTCTGCATCCGCTGCTAAGATTGTTCTGGATGCATCGACTGCACTGTTCGCCGACTATATCGCTGCAGCAACTGCAACGACCACCGGCGTCGGTACCTTTGCTTGGTTCCAGTTCGGCGGCAACACCTACGTTGTTGAAGATAAAGCGGTTGATGTTGGCTTCAAGGCGGGTGAAGACATCGTCGTTAAGCTGGTTGGTCTGGTTGATCTGTCTACCGCAACCCTGGGCGACCACGCCATCACCCTGGGCTAATCGGGATAAGCTTGGCAGGATAGAAGACCATCCTGTCAGGCTGATTCAGATCGCCTCGCAGAAGGCCAGATCTTCGGATCTGGCCTTTTTTTTCGAAAACATCAACAGATAGTGGCGCACAAGGCAGCTATGCCCGACAATATGCCGCATTCTTTTGTCCCACAATAAATTAGGAGCGTTAAGATGGATTGGACCGCAGGCTACGCCTCAGACATCGAATACACGGCAGGCTTTTACAGGGAGCAGAGTCCGGACTTTCTGAACTTTGTCTGTGTACTAAATGGTGTTGAGCCAGTCCGTCTCGATCAGCCTTTCACTTATTTCGAGCTGGGCTTTGGCCGAGGCCTTACCGTTAATGTGTTGGCGGCTGCAAATCCGCAAGGCGATTTCTATGCTGCAGACTTCAATCCCGCCCATGTTTCAGGTGCACGCGAGTTGGCGGACCGTGCAGGGTTGAAAAACGTTACTTTGCTGGAGGATAGTTTTGAAGAGCTAGCCAATGGTGGACAAGAGAGTCTGCCTCAGTTTGACTTCATTACTTTGCACGGTATCTATACTTGGGTAACACCTGAGAATCAACAGTATATCGTCAAGTTTATCAAGCGATACCTGAAACCAGGTGGCATCGTTTATCTTAGCTATAACGCTATGCCGGGTTGGGCATCCGCGCTACCATTGCAACGGATGTTGGTGGAATATGGTGACGAGCATCCCGGGAGCAGTGATGTGCAGGTCCGTAATGCCGCCAAGTTGGTGGAGCGCATGGTCGCACTGGGAGCTGGATATATCGTGGCCAATCCTGGCCTTAAGGGGCGACTGGAAATGCTGGCCAATTCCAAGCCGAACTATCTCGTACATGAGTACATGCACAAACACTGGGAGCCGCTCTACCACGCCGATGTGGCTCGCGAACTCGCGGCCGCTAAGCTTGATTTCGCAGGCTCATGTGACCTTCCACTGGCGTACGAGTCGTTGTACCTGACGCCGGAAAAGATCGAATTGCTCAATCAAGCGAATAGCTCGGTTATGCGGCAGACCCTGAAGGATTACTTCCTTAATATTTCTTTCCGCAAAGATGTGTTCGTTCGAGGGGCGCGCAGGATGAGCGCGACTCGACAAGTCGAGTGGTTGTCTCAGGTTGGCGTAGCGTTGATTGTCCCACGCTCACAGGCCTCTTCATCCCTCAAGCTGACATTCGGGCCTGTTAACGGTCGTGACGATCTGTATAACCCTGTGCTCGATGCACTTGCCATTCGACCGCACACTTTGGCTGAGCTTGTGGAACTGCCGGCCTTACGCGGTTCGAATTATTCCGTTATTGGTCAGATTGCCGCACTCCTAGCTGCAAGTGGCCAGACCGAGATCTTCTTTGCCAATGCTGCCCGCGGCAACGGGGAGCAGGGGCGTAGCTTGAACAAGGCTATTGCCGCTAATGCACGTTATAGTGAAGAGTATCGTCATATGTGTTCGCCAGTATTGGGTAGTGGTCTCCCGGCTAGCTACATCGATTGCCTTGTGTACCTGATCCTGGCTGCTGGTGCCAAACCAACGGAGTCCGCGGCCATTGCGGTTGAATTATGGAAGTTGGTAAGTGGACAGGGTCGAAAAATGATCAAGGATGGCGTTGCGCTTACGTCAGAAGAGGAAAATCTGGTCGAAGCAAAGCGCTTGACCGACGAGGTGCTTGAACAGAAGCTCCCGCTTTGGCAAAAGCTTGGGATAATCTGAGCATTGAATAGCTGTGCCAGAGCGGATTGCTAATATTCTTGTAGACTGGGATCCATGCGTGGCATTTCCTTGCGAAGCCGCGTGAAAGTCGTTTCAAGAAGGTTGAATTCATTAGGAAAACTGTCGGAACCTTCGCCCCTTTAAGGGCGAAGGTGACTGTCACAGTGTTGGCTGATGTAATTGGTTAGCGTTTGCCGTTGGATCTGGCCAAATGACCGGAGAGTGGATCTCGTTATGGCAGCGGACTAGCAATGGTAGGTGGCACTCACGTGAGAGTATTTATTTGTGCTGTTAAGCGAGTCGATTGCCACAGCGCGGAGTGTTGCCGGCCACCCCCCCTGTAAACTTTGATAACCTGGGTGCCTCGCTCAGGTCGTTGATCTCCCCCAACGATATTGAAATACTGAAGGTCGTGTTGCTTGTCCACATTGTTGCCTTGTTGCCTTGTTGGCTGCCACCACAGGCGTTACAAAGCCCGGGGCTGCCTAGCTTGAAGTAGTTCCGGCAGTAGGCTAGCAAATTTCAAAGCTCTGCTTATAGCAAAAAATCATGCCTTAAGTGGCTTCCAGGTGGTAATTGCTCGTCGATTAAAAAAAATGTGACGTACATCACATTTTTCTCTTGTTTTAGGGGATAATGTCTCGTCTCTAATCCAAGGGTGCCGTCTTTTTGCGGCAGTCCAACCTTCGCGTCGCAGATGCGGAAGAGCTACTCCATGAAAAAATTACTGAATCCCAAGAGTGAAATTGAGCAGGTTTTGCTGCGCTTTAAGAAGACCTTCTACACAGTTGGTACTTTCAGCGCCATTACGAACTTGCTGATGCTGGCGCCTTCGCTTTACATGCTGCAGGTTTATGACCGTGTGCTGCAAAGCCGCAATGAGATCACGCTGCTGATGTTAACGCTTATGATCCTTGGCGCCTTCGCTCTGATGAGCGCATTGGAACTGATTCGTAGTTTCGTTCTGATTCGTGTCGGTGCAAAGTTCGACATGGAAATGAACCGCCGGGTCTATACGGCAGCCTTCGAGCGCAATCTGAGAATGGCGGGCGGCAATGCCGGCCAGTCGCTCCAGGATTTGACCAGTCTGCGCCAGTTCTTGACGGGTAATGCCTTGTTCGCGTTCTTTGATGCGCCTTGGTTCCCAATCTACTTGGTAGTTATTTTCCTGTTCGAGCCGACGCTGGGCTGGTTCGCACTGGGCGGCACGTTGGTTCTGATAGTCCTCGCGTACGTCAATGAGCGCGTTACCCACCAGCCGCTGGCGGAAGCCAATACCATGGCAATCGTCTCCAACAACCTGGCAACGAACAATCTGCGCAATGCCGAAGTGATCGAGTCGATGGGCATGCTGCCTAATCTGATGGGGCGTTGGTTCAAACTGCATGGCAAGTTCCTGCATTTGCAGGCGGAAGCTAGCGAGAAGGCCGGCATGGTTTCTGCTCTGACTAAGTTCGTACAGCTGTCGTTGCAGTCGTTGGTACTCGGTCTGGGCGCATTGTTGGTCCTCGAAAACAAGATTTCGCCCGGGATGATGATTGCTGGTTCGATCTTGTTGGGCCGTTCGATGCAGCCAGTGCAACAGTTGATCGCCGTTTGGAAAAGCTTGAGCAGCACCCGCAGTGCATACGAACGTCTCACCGCACTTCTTGAACAAAATCCTGTGCGTTCGGCCGGTATGGAATTGCCTAAGCCGAAGGGTGTGTTGACTGTTGAGTCGATTGTGGCCGCGCCACCAGGCGCCAAGGCTGCATTGTTGAAGAACGTCAGCTTTGGTATTCAACCTGGTGATGTACTTGGCGTTATTGGCCCAAGTGGCTCGGGCAAGTCGACTCTGGCACGATTACTGGTAGGTGTTTGGCCAGCAGCAAGTGGCAAGGTTCGTCTTGACGGTGCTGATATCTATCACTGGAATAAGGCGGAACTGGGACCGCATATCGGTTATCTGCCGCAAGACGTCGAGCTGTTTGCGGGCACGATTGCAGAAAATATTGCGCGCTTTGGCGAAGTCGATGCTGAGAAAGTCGTGTTGGCCGCTAAGCGAGCCGGCGTGCACGACATGATCCTGCACATGCCTGAAGGTTACGACACCAAGCTGGGTGATGGCGGTGCAGGCTTGTCAGGTGGCCAGCGTCAGCGCCTGGGCTTGGCACGTGCCATGTATGGCGATCCAGCATTCGTGGTGCTGGATGAACCTAACTCCAATCTGGATGATGTAGGTGAGCAGGCGCTGATTCGCGCGGTTGCCGACCTGCGCCAGCATGGCAAGACCATTGTCCTGATTACCCACCGTACTTCGGCCATCAATGTGACGACCAAACTGCTGTTGCTGCGCGACGGCACTGTCGAGGCATTCGGCCCAACTAATCAGGTTCTGGCGGCTCTGCAGCAACAGCAGCAGAAGGCGGTGGCTGCTCAGCAAGCGCAGGCTCAAGCACAGGCTCAGGCCCAAGCTCAGGCCCAGGCCCAGGCTCAGGCTCAGGCCCAAGCTCAGGCCCAGGCCCAGGCTCAGGCTCAGGCCCAAGGCGAGCAAGCAGCGATGCAACAAGCCGCAGTTGAGCAGTCTGCACGCGAAGCGACGCAGGCTGCGGGCGAGGGCAAAGCCACTACCGAACAGGAATGAAAATGAAATTGATCGCAACTAAGGAAAAAGCGGCGGAAGTCATTGCACATGACGTAGAGCCGTTGACTGTTAACACCGATGCAGGTGCTTACAGCAAAGTGGGTTGGATTATCGTGTTGATCGGCGTGCTGGGCTTCCTGCTGTGGGCTGGCTTTGCGCCTTTGGATAAAGGTGTTCCGCTGTCTGGCAATGTTGCCAAGGAAGGCAACCGCAAGGCCGTCCAGCATTTGAACGGCGGCACTGTCGACGACATTCTGGTCAAAGATGGTGATCTCGTTAAGCGCGGTCAGGTCCTGGTGCGTATGAATAGCGTACAGGCTAATGCGCAGATGGAAGTGTCCAAGGTGCAGCTGATTGCGGCGGCGACTGCACAGGCGCGCCTCATCGCAGAACGTGATGGCAAGTCGTCGATTACCTTGCCTGCGGCACTGCAACCGTTCAAGGACGATCCACGCGTAGCAGCGAATATGGCGCTAAATTCTCAGCTCCTGATGGCGCGCCAGTCTGGCCTCCAAACTGAACTCGCGGCACTTGACGAGTCAGTTGCCGGTCTGAAGTTCCAATTGGCCTCTCTCGAAGCCACGCGCGACAGCAAGAAAGAACAAAGCACCTTCATGAAGGAGCAGCTGGATAACGTACGTGAGCTGTCCCGCGACGGCTTCGTCCCACGTAGCAAACTGCTTGACCTGGAGCGCGGCTATGTCCAATTGAAGGGCGAAATTGCCGAGAACGCCGGCGCGATCGGACGTACTCAGCGTCAGATTGCTGAACTTGGTCTGAAACATGCTCAGCGAATTCAGGAATACAAACGCGAAGTTGGCACCCAACTTTCTGATATCCAGCGAGAGGCTCAGGCACTTGAAAATCGCATGAAAGCCGAGACCTTTGCCGTCGAAAACACCGCAGTCAAGTCGCCTGCCGATGGCATCGTTATGGGCATGGCGGTATTCACCAAAGGCGGCGTTGTGCAACCTGGCTTCCGCATGATGGATGTGGTACCGGTGGATGAAGCGCTGGTAGTTGAAGGGCGCCTGGCGGTTAATCTGATCGATAAAGTGCATGCTGGCATGCCAACCGAGCTGATCTTCTCTGCCTTCAATACAAACACCACGCCGCATATTCCTGGCGTACTGACCAAGATTGCGCCTGACCGTCTGGTTGACGAACATAATGGGCAGCCTTATTACGTTGTGCAGGTTAAGGTAACGCCGGAAGGTCTCAAGAAGATCGAGCAGCTCAAAATGGAAGTGCGCGCTGGTATGCCTGTCGAACTGTTCGTGAAGACTGGCGAGCGTACGATGATGAATTATCTGTTGAAGCCGGTAATTGACCGCGCCAAGACCTCGCTGTCGGAGGAGTAATGCGTTTTCCACGATTGAAGCGTGGCCTGCTGGCGCAGGCGATTGGTATGGGTTTGCTGGTACATGGCGGCAGCGCTTCGGCGCTGGGCCTGATGCAAGCGTATGAAGCCGCGTTGAAGAACGACAGCGTTTATCGCGCAGCGTTTTACACGCGAGAAGCCGGCAAGGAAAACCGCATACTCGGCCGAGCCGGTTTGCTGCCGAGCCTTTCCGCCAGCTACAGCGGCAGCAAGGCTAAGAGCGAGATCATTACCGCCGGCAACCAGCGCGACCAGGAATACATCAGCCGCTCGTCCAATGTGAGCTTGCGCCAGTCGCTCATCAACTTTGATGCGCTGGCCCGTTACAAGCAGGGCGTTTTGCAGTCTGAGTACAGTGAATCGGTTTTCCTGAGCGAGACGCAGCAAGTTGCGTTGCGCGTAGTCGGCGCATATGTCGAAGTGCTGTTCAAGCAAGACCAGCTGGCGTTGGCGAAAAGTGAGCGCGATGCATACCTCGAACGTGTAAAGGTCAATGACCGCATGTTTTCGAAGGGCGAGGGTACCCGTACCGATATGCTCGAAACGCGCGCACGCCTGGACGTGGCAGAAGCCGCGGTGCTCGAGGCGGAAGACAACCTGACCGCTACGCGCCTCAGTTTGCAAGCTGTGGTCGGTGCCGATGTTGTGATGGGCGAACTGGAGCCGCTGACACAAACGTTCCAGCGTCCACCCGAAGACGCTCGCACGCTGAAGGATTGGCAGCGCATGCTCACTGAGAACAATCACGAAGTGCGCTCGCGCCAACTGGGTGTTGATATCAGCCAGCAGGAAGTCAATCGCCAGCGTGCTGGCCATATGCCGCGCCTGGACGCCATTGCCTCCTACAGCAAGTCGGACTCCGACACCATCAACACGATTAACCAAAGCTCGACCACGCGCAGTATCGGTTTCCAGCTGACGGTGCCTTTGTACTCGGGCGGCGCAGTGAGTGCGTCGGTGCGCCAGGCCGTGGCAAGCCGCGAAAAGGCCAGGGCTGATTTGCAGACCGAGATCGATAAGGCGATGCTGGAGTTAAGCCGCGATTATGAATCGCTCACCAGCAGCGTCAAGAAGATCGAGGCACTGATCAAGGCAGTTGATTCTGGCAAGTTGCTGGTTCAGGCTACCGAGCAAAGCATTAAAGGTGGCGTACGTATCAATCTGGACTTGCTCGACGCACAGCGTCAGCTGAGCCAGACTCAGCGCGACTTGGCTCAGGCGCGCTACACCTACATCCTCTCTCATCTGAAATTGCGGGCGGCGGCGGGAACGCTGTCGACCAGCGATATTCGTGAGATGTCAGCTTACTTCCGTTGATCGCAGTTAGCCAAGGTCCGGCTCCATGGCCAGACCTTGGCTGAGTTTCATAGGGCTACTACATCGTAGGCGCCGGTTGGATTGCCTCACTCGACGCCAGCGCGATGCTGACGCACGGTGATACGCTCAAACATTGTTCGGGTCTTTCCCGGGAAATTTCGGCATCGATGCGGTGGGCAGAACCAGAGTGTCCGGGTCGGACGGCAGTGGAACGAGCCCATATTTCTCATGGAACGAGGCAGCTCCCTCCTTCGCATCAACGAAGAGAGCGAACCCACCAACGTTCTCTGCTGCACGCTGCGCGCGCTCCATTGCTTCAAGCAATAAATACTCACCCAGGCCACGGCCTTGAAAACCTTTGTCCACCGCTAATCGCCCCAGGGTGAAGCCTGGAATCTGGCGCGGCAGTTTCTTCTGCATTTCTTCCGGCAGGTCTTCTTTCTGCATCAGGCTACGTAAAGCCATGCTGAAGAACCCCGCAATTTTATTGGCGTTCGCTTCGTCCAAGTGAACGAAAGTCTTCGATACGCCGTTCTTTTGGTGCTGCATTGCAATCTGTTGGAACCAGCGATTCAACTCCGCATTGCCACAGTCAAACGCTTTCGTGTCGTGTGTATTGTCCAGTGCCACTACTTTCGGTGCCATATTTTTCTTTCATGAAGCGTTCGAATGCACGCGTCAGAGCTGCATTGGGCGCTGGCGGATTGTCGAGCAGGTCTAGCAACATGGCTGCATCATTTCTGGAAACATAAATCGCTTTCTCGCGGTCGATGACTCGTTGCGCTTCTTTTAGCGCAGCCTGAACGATAAAACTGTTCAGCGTCGTCCCCACTAAATCAGCTGCTTCATTTAATGTTTCGGCTATTGCACTCGAAACTCGAGCAGTGATTCGCTCTTTTTCTTGAGTAGCATTCATTTCAAAACTCCATTTGTAAGCAACGCTCCTGCCTTCAATAGGCAATATGCAGTATAGTACGGGTGGTGCCAAATTGCCACCTTGGGCCATTTTGTCACCGATTTACAAAGTGTCGACACTATTGTGATGCGTAGGACGTGCAAGCCGGTCAAGTCAATCAGATGCAGAAGCTCGCCCCCGTGGTAGTTACGCATTGCTAATTGACTACAGAACTGCCCACAAAAGATCAATCATTTCGCCTGCTTAACTTGAGTGCGCGTAAGATTGACTCATCCTTGGCGAACAACCGTCGCGCCGATGAAATCTCTAAACATCGTGTATAACCCGCGGATTGACCAGCTGCGCTGGCTTGCGGCTACGTTGGTGTTTGGTTTTCATTTTTATCTCCAGGCGCGCGGGCAGGGCTTGCCAGTGCTGGAGAGTCCCTGGTGGGGACTGGTCACGGAAGGGCACACCGGAGTAGGGCTCTTCTTCACGCTGTCCGGCTTCCTTTTCATGCAGATAGCGCTGGTGCAAAAAGAGATCCAGTACGGCGCCTTCCTGCGTAACCGCTGCTTGCGGATCTTGCCGCTGTTCCTGACGGTGTTTGTGGTGGCGATTTCGATTGGCCGCGACAGGTTCGCACCGCAAGATCTGCTTTACGTCCTGTCGACCAATGTCGGCCTGGCGCCAACTTCCTACACCACCATTACCGGTGCGGCCTGGACCATTTCGGTCGAATTCACCTTCTATCTGGTGTTTCCCTTCCTGGCGCGCTTTACGCTGGAGCAGGGCGCGCGCTACTTGTGGAAGCTGCTGGCCTTGATGGTGTTCTTCAAGCTGGCCGCCTTCACCGTTAACGACAAGAGCACGCTGATGTACTTCAGCACCCTGGTGGGGCGCTTCGACCAGTTCCTGGTTGGCATGCTGGCAGCGCTGCTGTGCGTGCAGTTGAACGGCAAGGTGCGGCGCCATGTGCGCTGGCTGTGGCCGCTATCGCTGCTACTGGTGGTGTGCAATGCCGCGTTGCAATCGCACTTTGGCAAATTCATCGCGGAGACGCATGATCCATTCTGGATCGGGTGGTCGCTGATGGAGGCGGTGGCGTGGAGCAGCTTCATCATCACGACGGTGGAGCATGACGGCAAGCTGCCGCATCTGTTGGAGAAGGGGCTGACGTATGGCGGCAAGATCAGCTTTTCGTTCTATCTGCTGCACATGGCGATGCTGCAGCTGCTGGTGACGCACTTCCACTTGCCGGCCTATACCGGAATTGTGCCGCTGGACGTTGGCCTGTCGCTGGTTGTGGCGTATGCCGCCACCTGGGGCCTGTCGTCATTGAGCTATAGCGCAATCGAAGAACCCTTCCTGCGCATGCGTCGCCGCTACGGCCCGACCAGCGTTGTTGTTTAGGGGCGGGTGCCTTGCCACGGCCTTCGTGCCACGCCACGCTACAATCTCACTTGTGCCGTAGTTTAGAGAAGATAGATGGAACCAGTACTGCAAAAAGTAACAACCGAGTTCAGCCCGGAAGAAGACCGCCTGCGCATTGCCGGCGTAACGGAAGATGGCCAGCAAGCCGTGGTGTGGCTGACGCGCCGCATGCTGGGCATGCTGCTGCCGCTGCTGGTGAAGCAGCTGGACGAGCAGTTTCTTTCGGCCACGCCCGAGCACCGCGATGTGCTGCAGGAGTTCGCCCAGCAAGCCGCGCAGGATGCGCTCGACGTTGGCGTGGAGCCGGTCAAGGCGCAGCAAGATGCGATGACCCTGCTGCCGCTGAATGTAGATCTGGCGACCATGGAAAATGGCTTGCTGTTGACCTTCCGCACCGACCCGGGCACCGGCTTCCGCTTGCCGCTTAGCGGCGACAGCTTGCGGCAATGGCTGCACATCCTATACAAGGCCCACACCGCCGCCAAC
This sequence comes from Pseudoduganella sp. OTU4001, assembly GCF_038440195.1. Taxonomy (NCBI): domain Bacteria; kingdom Pseudomonadati; phylum Pseudomonadota; class Betaproteobacteria; order Burkholderiales; family Oxalobacteraceae; genus Pseudoduganella; species Pseudoduganella sp. OTU4001. The sequence continues at coordinate 152,450 of NZ_JASATG010000007.1, forward strand.
TGGCAGCTTCCTCAATGGCCCGCCTGGCTGACCGGCACCCCCGAAACCGAAAATGTTCACTTTGGGGTCCGGCACTAAAGTGGACAGTTTCATTCATTTACGCCAATTCATGGACACGCTCATATGCTATATTGCACCAATAGTATGAGGAGTTTGCATTATGGGGACCGTGCGCAAGACCGTGACTTTGACCGCTACACAGGACGATTGGATCAAGTCCCAAATCGATGCGGGCCGCTATACAAACGACAGTGAGTGTATACGCGACTTGATTCGGCGCGAACAGGAGCGTGGCGTGGAAATGGAAGCAATTCGCGCCGCGTTGTTGGAAGGTGAGTCTAGTGGCGAGCCTCGTCCGTTTGACGTAGGCGCATTCAAGCAAAAGATGATGGCGAGGAATGGCTGAATATCGGCTTTCGCCAGCTGCTGAACGAGATCTAGAGGCAATCTGGACTTATACCGTTCAAAAGTGGGGTGAGGAGCAGGCGAGTCGGTATATTGACTTGCTAACAGCAGCATTTGCCGATTTGGCGGTGAAGCCAATGCTGGCGCCAGCTTGCGATTTTATTCGGCCAGGGTACCGGCGCCGAAGTGTTGAACGGCACATCGTCTATTTCCGTATTACGTCCTACGGTATTGCCATTGTTCGGGTGTTGCATGATCGAATGGATGCGATGCGCAATTTATAGCGTAAAAGCTTAGCTGGCCTTGCCCTCGGCGCTTGCCAAATAGACTGTGCACAATGCGCTTAAACACTAAAGTGGACATTGCCAGAAATGCAGCAAATGAGGCAAACTGCGGGGCTGTTTGCACTACGTCCCTCATGGAAACGCTGAAAAAATGACCAAACTGGTAGCACTAGAATGCACAAGCTGCGCAGCGCAGATCGAAATTGATGAAGACGCCAAGACCTACACCTGCGAGTACTGTAAAACGGTACATGAGCGCAGCTACGCAGCGGGAATGGGGCCGACGCCCGATACCCTTTGCATCATGGCGGAGCGGGCGCTGGATCGGGAAGACTTCGATAAGGCCATGGAATTCATCGAGCGGGGTCTGTTGATTGACCCGCATCATGAGCGGTTGCTTGAGCTGGAAAACCAGGCGCGTGAGGCCCTGGACGAGCTCGATGCGGAGGAGGAAGCATCGCAGTGCTACTCCAATGCGCAGATCGTGCTGGACGATGTGCTGGGGTTTCGTAAAGGCGGCCACGTAGGTGAGTTGTTGGGAACACTTCCAGCGCGGGTCGGATATGCCTTGCAGCACATCGACCGTGCGCTGGAGCTTTTCCCGGCCGCGCGGATTTATCTCAACACCAAAGCTCTCTTGCTGTGGGAAGGTGAAGGCAGGCTCGAGGAAGCGATTGCATGTCTCGAGCGCGCGGTGGCGCAGGAGGACTGTGAGCAGATCATCAAAGACAATCTGGAGGCCATGCGCCAGTCGCGGCGCGATGGTGGTTCGTGGGCTGGCAAAAACTCGTCGTCATGCTTTATTGCGACGGCGGCATTTGGTACGCCGTTTGCGGCGGAGATCGACGTGCTGCGTGCATGGCGCGACCAGCGGCTGGCCCACACCTCGTCGGGCCAGTGTTTTATTGCGGCGTATTATCGCCTGAGCCCTCCGGTCGCACGGTACATTGCCGATCGCCCCGTGCTCAAGCGGGCGACGCGCGCCCTGCTTATGCCCCTCATCAAGAGGCTCGAACGCACTTATGGGAAGAAGCCATAAGCCTGAGGCATCGAGAATGTCCACTTTGGGGCTGTCGGAAAAAGTTCAGAGTTCTCATGTTGCTAATTTCGCCCTACGTTAGTTTGAACACCAATACGGTCCACGCTACGTAGAAAATCGAGGCACCGAGAACTCCATAAATCACACCGGTGAGAAAGGCTGGCGCGTCGTTTTCATCCGTCAGAATTTTTCGAGTAGTAGCCCAGCACTCCGTCAAATTACCGTCGATATTCGACTAAAGAGTGCGATAAGCGGAGCCAGCTTGCTGTGGTAGGGCGTTGAGATTTGCTTCTAGCCATTCGCTTTGGCTAACCAACTCCCAATCCAGCACGTATCCGGCATTGATGCCGATAACTTCAAACAACAGGCGCTGGGTGCGTCCATTGCCATCCCGGAACGGATGGATGACATTCAGCTCGCAATAGTAATGTGCCAGCCGCGCAATGAACCGCTCGCGAGGTAACTCAAGGAGGTGATTTTCCTGCGCCATTTGCCGAAAGAGGTTGTTAGCTTCAGGTTCGACACGGTTCACGTTGGCAAAGCGAGTACTACCTTTGCTGATATCGACTGTGCGGAATTCGCCCGCCCAGCCATAAAGATCCTGGAACAGAAAGCGGTGGATGTCGCGCAAGGCCGACAGGGAGATGTTATTGAAGTCTGGCTTGAACTGCTCGATGCGCGCCAAGGTCAGCTCGACCTCTGCCGTTTCCAGGGCGGCGGCGTCGGTAAGGCCAAGCTTGTTAATCAGTATGTCCGAGCCGGGGTAGCAGTATCGCGTGTCGCCGCCGGCTCCATACTTATCGGTCATGCTTTGTCTTGGGGGCAGGTGTGGCCGGAGCAGGTTTGCTGGTAGGCGCCGGCGGCGGGGTCATCCCTTCCAGTCGCAGGCTGGCGCGGTAATTTCTGGTGCGGATCTTCAGGAAAGCCTGAAGTTTCATTTCGTTTGTCAGCATTGCAATACCTTTGGCGAAGGTTTGGTTCATTGTAGCGCACTCGCCTGGAGGAGCGCGCGTTTCACAGAGGTATGTGCTGCATGAAAAAAGGCCAGCATTTTTAGCTGGCCATTTTCTTAGTGCTTGCCGAAGCAGGCTGGGCAGGATTCGCCGGGGACGTACTCGGGAGCCAGCTGCTGGCGCGGGGTGACCACGGCGCGGCAGGCGAAGCATTGTTTGGTTTCGGTCGGCTCCAGCTGCGGGTTCAGCGCGGTGCGGTAGTCGAACACGAAGCAGTCGCCGTTGTAGTGCGCGCCGCCTACTTCTTCGAAGTACTTCAGGATGCCGCCTTCCAGCTGGTACACATTGTCGTAGCCAATGTTCTGCATGTGGATCGCGGCCTTTTCGCAGCGGATGCCGCCGGTGCAGAAGGTGACCACGGTCTTGCCTTCAAAGTCGGCCTTGTGCTTCTCGATGATCTCCGGGAATTCGGTGAACTTGGTCAGGCGGTAGTCGACCACGTTTTCGAAGGTGCCGACGTCGACTTCGTAGTCGTTGCGGGTTTCCACCATGACGACCGGCTTGCCGTTGTCGTCGTGGCCCTGGTCCAGCCAGCGCTTCAGGGTCTTGGCTTCCACGTGCGGTGCGCGGCCGTCTTCCGGACGGATCAGCGGGTGGCGCATGGTGATGATTTCTTTCTTGATGCGCACCAGCATGCGGCGGTGCGACTGCTCGGCCGACAGGCTTTCTTTCACTTCCAGGTCGGCCAGGCGGGCGTCGCTGCGTACCCAGGCCAGGTATTCGTCGATATTGGCGCGGGTGCCGGACAGGAACATGTTGATGCCTTCCGGGGTCAGCAGAATGGTGCCTTTCAGGCCCAGGCGGGCGCAGATCTCCTGGTACTGCGGACGCAGGACGTCCAGCTGCTCCATAGTGATGAACTTGTAGGCCGCGATATTGACGAAAACGGCAGGGGACGCGCCGGGCGCTGCGGGCGCGTTCAGGATGGTTGCTTCCATGGGATGGCTACACAGTAGAAATTCGAACAGCCGATATTATAGCCGTTCTCGGCGGTATGCCCAAATATTAGGCAGTGCATTCCGCAAGGATGAGTTTGGCACTACAATCATGCCCGCCGGGCGGTTCAATGCCCAATTCATGATAAAGGAATCACAATGACTCTCCCGCAGTACATCAACATCAATGGTACTTCTTACTCCGCAGACAAGCTGTCGGCGGAAGCAAAACAGCAAGCCGCGAACATCCAGGTGGTGGATGCTGAACTGGCGCGCCTGCAGCAGCAGATCGCGATCGCCCAGACCGCGCGCAATGCCTACTCCAACGCGCTGATCGAAGCGGTGAAAGGCGCCAAGGCCGCTGCCAAGGAAGAGAAGGCTGCCAAGCCAGCCAAGGCTGCTGCCAAGGAAGCCAAGCCTGCTGCCAAGGAAGAGGCGCCTAAGAAGGCACGCGCTCCGCGCAAGGCCAAGGCTGCTGAGTAATTTGCCTGGGTCACTATCGGGCCGGATGGCGGAATGACAAGTTTTCCGCCCCTTCCGCCCATTGGCCCGGTGACCTGCCTTTAAGCCTTGTTCAAGGCTGCCGGCCTGGCTCCTGCCGCGCTGGTTTTCAAATACGACCTTTCTGCTGAACCGCATCGTTACGTCCAACTTGGCGCGCTGCGTGGAACTTCTGCGCGGGATAACGGTCAAAGCTCCTCCAGAGGACGACAGGAGGGATCATGGAACAGCAATCAGAAGAATTGCGCCTGCTTCGGCAGAGTGTCGACAAACTGCTCGAACGCCAGCGCGAGACGGATCACGTCCTTTTCGGGCTCCGCTCGGATATGGAGCGCGACTTCATGTGGGTAAAGTTCTGGCAGGGCATGGCAATAGTTATCCTATTCGTGTTGTATATTTGCCTACTCGCACTTTTATCTCGCTGATATGCATCAACGCAGTCGAGTGTGGATCAGGCAAGAATTGGCCAATATTCAAAAATATTGGAGCGGACATGGAACTTCCTAAGCCAGATACTGGTCAAATCTCCTCGATCCCGAAACAGGAGGAAAACGTGAATCAGCTATCAGAGGAGTTGCACCTGCTTGAGCAGCACGTTGACAATCAGTTCGACCGGCAGCGTGAATACATTGATTTAAAGTTTGTCCGGCAGCGCGAGTACACAGACTCCGCCATCGAGCACGAGCGCGAGCGCTCGCTCCGTCTCACGGCGGAGCTAAAGGCCGCTTTGCTGGAACGGTTTGACGAAAAGTTCGAGGCCGGGCGCAAAGAATTTAACGAAAAATTCGAGGCCGGGCGCAAAGAGTTTAATGAGAAGTTCGAGGCCGGGCGCAACGAGCTAATCGGCCTCCGCAAGGACATGGACCGCAAGTTCCTGTGGATGATTGCGGGCTTTGTCAGTTTGATCGGGGGCCAGGTCGTACTGTACTTCCGTTAGCGCTTACTTCTGCGCGAGCACCCACCGCACCAGCTGGTGCGCCTCGGCATCGGTGACCTGGTTGGGCGGCATCGGTACCGCACCCCACACGCCTGAACCACCTTGCAGGATCTTCAGCACCAGCTTGTCCTCGGCTGCCTTGTCGTTTTTATACTTTGCAGCCACGTCCTTGAACGACGGGCCGACCAGCTTCTTGGCCATGGTATGGCAGGCGAAGCAACTCTTCGACTTGGCCAGTTGCTCGGCATCATTCGCGTGGGCAGCCAGCGAGGCGGACATCAGCAGGGCAGCAGCAACAATTTTCATGACTCACTCCGAAGAAATGTTTCAGCCATTCTAAACCGGGGTCTGGGGAAATCCCGCGCAATTTGCAACCAGGTGTGTCTACATCCATGCAATCAGGTTGGCAGCGAACATGCCCAGCAATACCAGCAGGCTGATGCCAAACGCTGTGGAGCGTGCCGCTTTTTTGTTGGCGTAATAGCTGGCCATATGCGCCAGGCGGCAGGCCAGGTAGGCCCAGGCTAGCGCATTCAGCCAAGCCGGCGACGCGCCGGACAAGATGCCGGCGATGGCGAACAGGGTGAAGGCGGCAATACTCTCATTGGTATTGGCATGCGCCCGTGCGGCGCGGAACAGGAATTTGTTGAAGTCGGGCGGGATCGGTGTCCCGGCCCGGTGGCCGCTGCGGATGGCGACCAGGTCGGCCACGATCAGCTGGAGCAGCAGCAGGGCGCCTGCGCTGCCCATGGCCCAAAGCGTTGGTGCGTAGATTCCAGGGATCTGCATCAAAATTCTCCTTTGCCTTACGGTGTAAGGCATAATATCTCCCATGAATGAAAAAAAAGCAATATCCCGCCGCCGTGAGGCGTTGACGCCCGAGCGCATTGAACTGGCGGCGCTGGAGTTGATCGACCAGGTAGGGCTGGAAGCGTTCAGCATGCGCAAGCTGGGCGAAAAGCTGGGCTGCGAGGCGATGAGCATCTATCACCACTTTCCCAATAAGGAGCATTTGCTGGATGCGCTGGTGGATCGCCTGGTCGCCAGCGTGGAAGTGCCGCCGCGCGCGCTGGCCAGCGCCGACCGGCTGCGAGGGCTGGCGCGCGGCTGGCGTGCCATGAGCTTGCGCCATCCGCGCTTTTTTCCGGTGCTGTCGGTGCACCGCTTGAATTCGGCGGTGTGTGTGCATTTCCTGAACGAGATCATGCTGGCGTTGCGCGATGCCGGCCTGGAGCGCGAGATTGCTGCGCGCACCTTTCGCGCTTTGGCCTATTTCCTGGTTGGGGCAGCGCTGGATGAGATTTCCGGCTACGCCAAGGGCCCATCGTCGCTGCACCCTGTCAGCGGCGAAGAGCTGGCGCGCCAGTTCCCGGATTTGGCCGCGGCAGGGGAGTATTTTGTACCTGAGCATTTCGAGCGCACGTTTGAATACGGTCTGGAGCTGCTTTTGCGGCCTATACTGAACTAGTCACCAAACTAGTTTTGGAGGTGCAATATGTACAAGGAGATTGGTGCATTCGATGCCAAAGCCCGACTCTCGGAATTGCTCAGGGCTGTTAGTGAGGGACAGCGCTTCACCATTTCCATCCGTGGCAAACCGGTTGCGGATCTCATCCCATCGCAAGCGAGCGGGCAGGAGGGGCTGAGGGAGGCGCTTGAGGCATTGCGCAATATTCCGAAGGTAACCGGCGTCAGTGACGACGAGGTGCGCGATATGATTCGTGAGGGTCGAAAGTGAAACTCGTGCTCGATGCATCCGTGGCCTTGGCTTGGGTCTTTGAGCGTTCCGTAGCCGAGGAGCGTTCGCTTGCGGATAGCCTTCTGGATCCCGCACTGTCATGGCAATTCCTGGTGCCTCCACTTTGGCATATTGAGGTTGCGAACGGATTATTGGTTGGGCGCCGCCGTGGACTTTTGCAGGAGGCGCTGGCGGTCAATTTCCTGCATCGCTTGTACTGCTTGCCGATTACGACGGACAAGACCGACCATGGGTTGCAAGGGAGGCAAGCCTTCGCCCTTGGCCAAAGTAGCGGACTTACCGCATATGACGCCTGTTATCTGGACCTGGCCCTGCGCGAGGGCGCCATGCTGGCGACTTTTGACCGGCAGTTGCAGGCCGCTGCGCGCAAGGCGGGAGCCCGGCTTCTGGAATAGGAGTATTGCTGGCTCAGGCGGTAAAATAGCGGGATAACCGACTAAAAGACCGCCTGCCCAATGAGCATTGAAACAATCGACCAGCCAGTAGACGCCGCGCCGGCCGCGGCACCCGCCGGACCGCAGTTTGTGCACCTGCGCGTGCACACGGAATATTCGATTGTCGATGGCCTGGTGCGCTATGACGACATGATCAAGAAGGCGGTCAAGGACGGGCAGGGCGCCATCGCCATCACCGACCTGGCCAATATGTTCGCCATGGTGCGCTTCTATAAGGCGGCGCGCGGCAAGGGCATCAAGCCTATCGTCGGCGTCGATACCTGGATCACCAACGACGAAAACCGCGACAAGCCGCACCGCATCATGCTGTATGCGAAGAACCGCATGGGCTACCTGCAGCTGTGCGAGCTGCTGTCGGAAGCGTGGCTGAACAACCAGTGGAAGGGCCGCGCCGAAATCCGCACCGAGTGGCTGCGCGACCTGCCGAACAAGCAGTACCCGCTGCTGCCGAATGAAGATCCGCGCAACTGCCTGATCGCCCTGTCCGGCGCCCATTTCGGCGACATCGGCCAGGCCATCGAAAACGGCAACCTGGACCTGGCGGAAGCCAACGCGCAGAAGTGGGCCGAGATCTTCCCGAACGGCCATTTCTACGTCGAGATCCAGCGCGCCGGCCAGGCCAACCAGGAAGTGCAGGTGCGCCAGTCGGTGGCGCTGGCGGCCAAGCTTGGCCTGCCGGTGGTCGCCACGCACCCGGTGCAGTTCCTGTCGAAGGAAGAATTCATCGCCCACGAGGCGCGCGTCTGTATCGCGGAAGGCGAGATGCTGGCCAACGCCAAGCGCGTCAAGCGCTTCAACGAGCAAATGCGTTTCCTTACGCAGGCGGAGATGGCGGAACTGTTCCATGACCTGCCGGCTGCGCTGCAAAACTCGGTGGAAATCGCCAAGCGCTGTAACCTGTCGCTGGTGCTGGGCAAGCCGCAGCTGCCGAACTTCCCGACGCCGGGCATGACCATCGACGAGTTCCTGGTGGCGGAAACCACCAAGGGCCTGGAAGAACGCCTGATCCAGCTGTTCCCCGATCCGGAGAAGCGAGAGAAGGAGCGCCCGCGCTACGAGGCGCGCCTGAAGTTCGAGAACGACACCATCATCAAGATGAAGTTCCCGGGCTACTTCCTGATCGTTGCGGAGTTTATCCAGTGGGGCAAGAACAACGGCGTGCCGATCGGCCCGGGCCGAGGCTCCGGCGCGGGCTCGCTGGTGGCGTACGCGCTGAAGATTACCGACCTGGATCCGCTGAAGTACAACCTGCTGTTCGAGCGATTCCTGAACCCGGAACGTGTATCGATGCCCGACTTCGATATTGACTTCTGCCAGGAAAAGCGCGAACTGGTGATCCAGCACGTGAAGGACCTGTACGGCCGTGAGGCGGTGTCGCAGATCGCCACCTTCGGCACCATGGCGGCGAAAGGCGCGATCCGCGACGTGGGCCGCGTGATGGACTTCGGCTATATGTTCTGCGACGGCGTATCGAAGCTGATCCCGTTCAAGCCGGGCAAGCCGGTCTCGATTGCGGAGGCGATCGAAGAAGAACCGCTGCTGAAAGAGCGCCAGGAAAACGAAGAAGAAGTGCGCCAGCTGCTCGACCTCGCGCAGCAGGTGGAAGGCATCACCCGTAACATCGGCATGCACGCCGGCGGCGTTCTGATCGCGCCGGGCAAGCTGACCGACTTCTGCCCGCTGTACACCCAGTCCGGCGATACCGGCGTGGTGTCGCAGTTCGATAAGGACGACGTGGAGGCCATTGGCCTGGTGAAGTTCGACTTCCTGGGCCTGACCACGCTGACCATCCTGGACCGCGCGGTCAACTACATCAAGGACCTCGATCCTGCGCAGGCCGACTTCGACCTGGCCAAGCTGCCGCTGAACGACCGCCCGACCTACGAGCTGCTGACCAAGGCGAAGACCGTCGCCGTGTTCCAGCTTGAATCGCGCGGCATGCAGGGCATGCTGAAAGACGCGCGTCCCGACCGCTTCGAAGACATTATCGCGCTGGTGGCGCTGTACCGTCCGGGCCCGATGGACCTGATCCCGGACTTCTGTAAGCGTAAGCACGGCGAGAAATTCGACTACCCCGATCCCCGCACCGAGGGCATCCTGTCCGAAACCTACGGCATCATGGTTTACCAGGAACAGGTTATGCAGATGGCGCAGATCATCGGCGGCTACTCGCTGGGCGGCGCGGACATGCTGCGCCGTGCGATGGGTAAGAAAAAAGCCGAAGAGATGGCGGAGCACCGCGAGATCTTCCGCAAGGGCGCGCAAGAGGGCGGCCTCACCATCGAGAAGGCCGACGAGATCTTCGACTTGATGGAGAAGTTCGCGGGCTACGGCTTCAATAAATCGCACGCGGCGGCGTATGCGCTGCTGTCGTACCACACTGCCTACCTGAAGCACCACCACACCGCAGCGTTCATGGCAGCCAACATGTCTTTGGCCATGGACGATACGGAGAAGGTGAAGATCCTGGTGGAAGACTCGATCGACGTCTGCGGCCTGACCATCCTGCCGCCGGACGTCAACAAGTCGGCCTACCACTTCCGTCCGGATGGAGAGCCGGGCAAGAAGGCCACCAGGATCCGCTACGGCCTGGGCGGCGTAAAGGGCGCCGGCCAGAACGCGATCGAAGCGATCATCGCCGCGCGCACCGCGGGCGGCCCGTTCACCAGCCTGTTCGACTTCTGCAAGCGCGTCGACAAGAAGCAGATGAACCGCCGCACCATCGAAGCCCTGATCCGCGCCGGCGCCTTCGACGGCTTCGGCGTCGACCGCGCGGTGCTGTTCGCCTCGGTCAGCTTCGCCATGGAATACGCCGACCAGGAAGCCAAGTCGGCCAACCAGGTCAGCCTGTTCGGCGGCGACGATTCCGACCTGGTGGCGCCGCCGGATTATGTGCAGGCCTTGCCATGGACCGACCGCGAAAAGCTGGCGGAAGAGAAGATCGCGCTGGGCTACTACCTGTCCGGTCACATGTTCGACTCCTACGCCGTCGAGGCACGCCGCTTCGCCCGCACCAAGCTGTCCGAGCTGGAGCCATCGCGCGAACCGCGCATGATGTGCGGCGTGATTTCCGGCATCCGCACCCAGATGACCCAGCGCGGCAAGCTGCTGATCGTCACGCTCGACGACAAGACCGCCGTGGTCGAAGTCACCGTGTACAACGAAGTCTTCGAACCGAACAAGCATATGTTCAAGGAAGACGAGTTCCTGTGCGTGACCGGTAAGGTATCGGAAGACCGCTTCTCCGGCGGCCTGCGCATCTCGGCCGAGAAGGTGTACAACATCACCGCCGCCCGCATCCAGTTCGGCCGCCAGATCGGCATGGCGCTGCCAAAGGCCGTGCCGTCCGCCAAGCTGGCCGAAGTGCTCGGCCCGCACCGCGACGAATACGGCCTGCCGCTCGCCATGCGCGTCAAACCGCAAGGCATCGACTGCGTGCTGCAGCTGGGCGACGACTGGCGCGTGGCCCCGTCGGACGAACTGAAGGTCGCGCTCGAACAAGCCCTGGGCGCGCAGGAAGTCGCCATCGAATACTAACGGTTCAGCCCGTGTCCCACCTTGGGGTCACACCCTAAGCGGGACACGGGCTCTTGCATAGGAGCGGGCCATGGAGATGAAACGGATTAACGCGGGCAAGCTGCGCGCCATCGGCTACGACGAGCGCGCCCGGGTGCTGCGTGTCGAATTCGACGACGGCAGTGCGATCGACTACGACAGTGTCAGCCGCGACGTCTGGCAGCGCTTTTCCAGCACGGGCAGCGCGTGGAGCTTTTACCGCGACAATATCGAGGAAGAATATACCGGCCGCAAAGGCCGCGCCAAACCACAAGCGGGCACCCGCCCGCCAGGGCTCGACGATCTATTCGGCGACTGACGGCAGAGCCCGTGTCCACCAAAGAGCCTGACCCCAAGGTGGACACGAGGTCAGCTATTGCATGTCTTTTAGCGCGGTGATGGCGTAGCCTTTGCTGCCCATCTGCTGGGTCAGCCTGTCGATGTGGTAGCTGGGCAGGGTTTGCACATCGTCATCGACTTCCAGCGATTGCTCGGCTGGTAGCCAGTCGGTGTTGATGGCTTCCTGTGGGATGGGTTTGCCCTCTGGGACTGCGAGGTAGGAAAAAATGCCGTTGTGTTCGGCGCGACGATAGATATCCAGGCGCATCTTCATCTCCCTTCAACTTGTCCTACGCACTTGCTGCGTAACGCTTTGATTCTACACCCGTCATCCGGGCCAGTACCGAATTATTAATCTCACTCAGCAAATCGTGGCGGCGGCGCATTTCTGCGCGTTTCTTGGAAGGAATTTGCTCCATGTCCGGCGCTTGCAGCGCGGCGCAGTTGAGCTGCCAGTCGCCGTCCGCGCGGCTGGTCGCGCCCAGCTCTTGCCACAGGCTGTCGTAGCAGGCTTTGACCTTGCCCTTGCGGATCGATTTCACGCACACGGTGCGGTTGGCGTTACCGACCAGCACCAGGTGGTCGCAGCCCCAGGCGTGGCCCAGCTGGCTGACCAGCTTGAGCAGCAGGTTCTTGGGACGCAGGCCGTGCAGGTCGCGCGTGGCTTCGCGCCCCAGCTCCAGGCCGCCGCCGCATTGCGGGCCCTGCACGCAGCCGATGCCGATCTGGCGCGTAAGGCCTTCCTGTACGAAGGAGAACGCCAGCGAGTACACCAGGGCGCTTTCGCACAGCAGTTGCAAGACCAGCTCGCCTTCGCGTTCCATCGGTACGACGGCGCGCAGTTCGATGGTATAGTTGGCCCCCGATTTGCCAGTGAAGCTTGCCAGTTGCAAGCCACCACTCGCGGCCTCGACCACGGCCTCTCCCAGGCCCTGCTGGACGATAAAGCGGTAGTGGTCGGCCAGGGCGCTCAGGCGGCGCTGGCTGCAGTAGCGTTTGCTGAGCCAGTGGCGGTAAATCTTGTGGATCAGGCGTGGTTGCAGCGTGGCCAGCTGGCGCAGGCAGGGGTCCGAATTGAGCAAGTCGAGCCAGCCGCGCGTGAGGCGCGGGGCGCCCATGGCACGCACGTGCAGCTTTACTGCTGCCGTCAGTTTGGACAGGGGCGATTTGGATTCCAGGCCCGAATTGAGCGTGACGGCGTGCAGATACATTGCGTTATAAAAACGAAACAGTGCGTTACAATCCGACAATGCTAATTGCACCGTCATGGTGCGGCAATACTGTAGTTACCCGTACGTGATTCACTTACTTATTGTTCAAAATCAACTTATATTTCACATGGGTTGCAACGCTAAGTAACAGCTTCAGCTATGTATAACCCTTAGTTGTAATTTTTCATCATGCGTCTGACCGCTCTGTTCCCGGCGACTGGTTTTGTACTGGTCTATCTGCTCTTCGACTGGCTGAGCTATGTCGAACCGTTGCTCGGGCTTAACATCACGCCGTGGAACCCGGACACGGCCCTCGGCCTGGTGTTCTGGCTGGTGGTCGGCCGGCGCGCGGCGCTGCCGTGGTTCGCCGCCCTGGTGGCGGGCGATGTGCTGGTGCGCGGCATGCCGGGCGGCCCGCTGGGCACCGTGTTGACGGCGGGCTGGCTGACCTGCGCCTACGGCCTGCTGGCGGAAACCCTGCGCAAGGTGCTGGCCGGCGGTTCGATTTTTGCCGCGCGCAAGAACTTCTACCAATGGCTGGCGATTGTCGGCGCAGGCGCCATGCTGAACGCGGTGGTGCATATTTCTCTGCTGGCCTGGCTGGGCCTGGTGCCCTGGAGCGACTGGATGCTGGCGGTCTGGCGCTTCGGCTTCGGCGACCTGGTGGGCGTGGTGGTCAGCATGCCGCTGCTGTGGAAACTCTCCACGGCGGAGGGCAGGGCGCGCCTGCGCGCCGCCACCTGGAAGCCGGAAACCCTGGGCTACCTGGCGCTGGCGGTGTTCGTGCTGTGGGCGGTGTTCGGCTACATCATGACGTCCGAATTCAAGCACTTCTATTTCCTGTTCCTGCCGCTGATCTGGGCCGCTTCGCGCCAGGGCGTGCATGGCGCGGCGCTGGTGGTGTTCGTGCTGCAGCTGGCGATCGTGACCCTGGTCAAGGCCAGCCAGGCCAATAACATCACGGTGTCCGAGCTGCAGATGCTGGATGCGGTGCTGGCGCTGGTGGGCTTCTTCATCGGCATTGCGGTGGACGAGCGGCGCCAGGCGGCGGAGGAGCTGAAACAGACCCTGCGCCTGGCTGCGGCGGGCGAGATGGCGGCCGCGCTGGCGCATGAACTGAACCAGCCGATGACGGCGCTGGCGGTGTACGGCAAGGCCTGCGAGCACCTGCTGGCGCGCGGCGAGACCGGCGACCTGCTGAAAAACGCCATCGGCCAGATGATCAACGAGTCGGCGCGCGCGGCGGAAGTAGTGCGCCGCCTGCGCGACTTCTTCCGCACCGGCGCCATGCAGCTGGAGACGGTGGGCGCGGCGGAGCTGCTGACGGACATCGTGCAGCAATTCCGGCCGCAGTTCATGGAGCACGGGGTGCAGCTGGCCGTGGCGGAATCGCCGCCGCTGGTGGTGCAGGTGGACCGCCTGCAGATCGAGCTGGTGCTGCGCAACCTGCTGGCCAATGCGCTGGATGCGGTGCGGGTGCGCCCGGCGGGCCAGCGCCGCATCGCCATCGCGGCGGAGAACGTGGGCGGCAAACTGCGCTTCACCGTGGAGGACAGCGGCGAAGGCCTGTCGGAGGAGCGCGCGGCGCGCCTGTTCGAACCTTTCGTGTCGACCAAGGCCAGCGGCATGGGCCTGGGCCTGGTGCTGAGCCGCTCCATCGTGGAGGCGCACGGCGGCAGTTTGTGGGCAGAAGTTGCCGCGCACGGCGTCTTTCGTTTTATACTGCCGGCGCTGGATTCTGGAGAATAGCCTTGTCACCCAACCTTACCGTATTCATCGTTGACGATGATCCTTCGCTGCGCGATGCACTGGGCCTGCTGCTCGGCGTGCGCGGCTACCGTACCGCCGTTTTCGCCAGTGCCGAGGCGTTCCTGCAGGCCTACCAGCCGGAATGGGCGGGCTGCCTGGTGGCCGATATCCGCATGTCGGGCATGGACGGACTGACCTTGCAGCGCAGGCTGGGCGAGATGGGCTGCCTGCTGCCGGTGATTATCGTGACCGGCCATGGCGATGTCAGTTCGGCGCGCGAGGCCTTCAAGGCGCGCGCGGTGGATTTCCTGGAAAAACCGTTTGACGACGACAAGCTGATCGCCGCCATCGAGGAAGCGTTCTCGATGCAGCAGCGCCAGCGCCAGGACCAGGACCGCCGCAACCAGCGCGACCAGCTGCTTGCCGAGCTGACCCCGCGCGAGCGGGAAGTATTCGAACTGGTGGTCATGGGCCGTCACAACCGCGAAATCGCGCCGGAGCTGAATATCAGCGTGCGCACGGTGGAGGTCCACAAAGCCCGCCTGATGGCCAAACTGGGCGTGGATAACGTGGCGGACCTGGTGCGCGTCGCCCTGCGCGACTAAGCGCTCTGGCGCAGCGCGCGCCAGCCCACGATCACGTCGCACACCTGCTGCGGCGTGATCGCTTCCATGCAGCGGCAAGCCGCCTTGTCCTGGCACTGCCCGCAAGCCTGGGCGGCAGCCAGGTTCACCGCATTGGCGCCCAGCGCGCCCCAGCGCGCGATATCAATCGGTTTAATCGGCGGGAACAGGCCCAGGGTATTGCGTCCCAGCGCGGCTGACAGGTGCAGCGGACCGGTGCCGCTGGCCACCAGGCCGTCGGCGCGGCCGATCAGCGACAGCAGCTCGCGCAGATCCAGCTTGCCGCACACATTGTTCACATGGGGCAGGGCCAGCAGCTCCGGCGCCTGCTGCGCCAGCAATTCGCCTTCCGCCGCGCTGCCGGTCAGCCAGACCTTCACATCGCCATACGCCTGCAGCAGGCGCGCCAGCGCGGTGAAGTGGCCCAGCGGCCATTCGCGGCCATTGCCGTTGGATTTGGTGTGCAGCACCAAGTGGTAGCCCTGTTCGCCCAGCAGCGCATCGACCTTGGCGCTGGCCGGCGCCTGCAGGCCATACAGCGGCCACACTTCCGGCAGCGGCGGGATCTCTTTCAGGCCCAGGGGGCGCAGCAGTTCGAAATTGAGCTGGGCCTCATGCAGCTGCGATTTCACGCGGCTGAACCGCACCATCTCATTGCAGGCCAGCCAGTGGTAGAAGCGGTGGCTGGTGCCGATGCGGTGCGCGATGCCGGCGCGCCAGGCCGCCAGCGCGATACGGCGCTTGGGGAAGGCCAGCAGCACGGTGTCGTAGCCGGCGGCGCGCATATGCTCGGCCAGGCCCGGCTGGTCTTCCACGGCCACCACTTCATCCACGTTCCGGCATTGGCCGACCGTGTGCGCGGCATAGCGTCGCACCAGGAAGGTGATGTGCACGCCGGGATAGCGCTGCTTCAGCCAGCCGGCGATCGGCAGCGTCAGCACCACGTCGCCGATATTGTCGGTGCGGGTAATCAGGATGCGGCGCGGGCCCTCGCTGGCCGCGCCGCGCGTCAGGTACAGGCAGATGCCGGCCAGGCTGCAAGCCATGGTGACGTAGAACAGTTTGGGCGCCATCAGCCAGAACATCACGTCCGTCAGGCCGAAGCCGGCAAAGCTCAGCACCATCACCATGCCGGCCAGTGCCAGCGGGCGCTGGCCGTGGTCGCTGGCGTGCAGCATATTGCGGAAGAACTGGAACGGCGCCGCGTACATCGCCAGCAGCAGGCTGAAGTCGAGCAGGCCGCCGGTCGCCAGGAAGTGCAGCACGTCGTTATGGCTGCTGCTGTAATCGAGCGCCATGGTCGGCTGCAGCGCACCCTTCGCCACCAGCGCGCGCAGCGCCACGTCGAAGTTGTCGCGGCCCACGCCCAGCAGCGGGTGCTCGGTGAACATCAGCCAGGACGCCTTCCACAGCTCGAGGCGGATGCCGACCGAGGTGGTGGCGTCGCTGCGCGCCATATAGCCCTGCACGTCGGAGATCGCGGTGGCGACGCGCCAAGCCACGCCGGTTTGCGGCACGAAGTAGGCCACCACGCACAGTGCCGCGGCCAGGCCGAGCGCCACCAGCATGCGCTTGCCGTGCATCTGGTAGCCGTAGCGCGCCAGCGGCACCGCCACCAGCGGGAAGGCCAGCCAGCCGCCGCGCGAGGCCGACAGCGCGGAGGCGGCAATACCGGCCAATAGCGCCAGCGCCGGCAGGTAGCGCAGCTTGGGCGAAGTATTCAGGCTGCAGATCGCCATCAGGCCCATGGCCAGCGCCAGGTCGCCGAAGGTGATCGGATGGTGGGTAAAGCCCTCCGCGCGCCACATGCCGCCGAACTGCACCTGCCACAGCGCGAGCAGGGCGGCGCCGATGGTGCCGTAGCACAGGCCGAGCCAGAAGCGGTCGACCTGCGGTTTCAGGTAATAGAACACCCCGATGCAGGCCAGGCCGAACAGCATGCGCGAAGGACCGTCCAGGGTGCGCAGCGGCTGCTGGTAGGCCACCATGCGCAGCAGCGAGAACAGGAAGAAGGCGCCGAAGGCCAGCACCATCGGTCGCAGGGCGCGCCAGTTGTTGCGATAGCAATCAAATACGCCGTCGCGGAAGTACCAGGCGAACAGGCACAGCGCCACGGCCTGGATCAGGCCCACGCCAAAGGAGGTGGTCAGCGCAAACGCCGGCAAGGCAAATACCAGGAAGGCAGCGAACAGTTGGTTCTTGGCGGGCGTCGAATCGTGTGTTTCCAGCATGGAACTGCGCTATCGGGGCGGCGAAAAATGACCGATTATAACAGTCGGCCTACCCCAGCCGACGCTGGCTGCGGGTTGTTGTTGCCTTAGCTGCAATCGGTAATAATGTCCGGCTACAGGACTTAAACCAATGGAAAACATGAGCCCGCAACCGCCACGCACGCTGGTGATCTCCCCCAACTGGATTGGCGACGCCGTCATGGCCCAGCCGCTGCTGCAGCGCCTGAAGGCCGCGCACCCGGAGCGCCCGATCGACGTGCTGGCGCCGCCGGCCGTGTCGCCGGTCTGGCGCCAGATGGCGGAGGTGGCCGAGGTGCTGGAAACGCCGTTCCGCCACGGCGCCTTTCAGCTCAAAGAGCGCTGGCGCTACGCGCGGCTGCTGCGCGCGCGCGGCTATGCCGAGGCATACATCCTGCCGAATACCATCAAATACGCGCTGATTCCCTGGCTGGCCGGCATCGCACGCCGCGTCGGCTACAAGGGCGAGAGCCGCTATGGCCTGATCAACGTGATGCATTTCGACGACACGCCGCCGCGCCCGATGGTGCCGTTCTACGCCGCGCTGGCCGAAGCGCCGGGTGCGCCACTGCGCCCCGGCTTGCCCAAGCCGCGCATGGAGGCCAGTGGCCGGCAGGTCGCCGCCGCCATTGCCAAGGTTGGCCTCGACCCCGCGCGCCCGCTGGTCGTGTTCGCACCGGGCGCCGAATTCGGCGGCGCCAAACGCTGGCCGCCCGCCCACTTCGCCCAGCTCGCCCAGCAGATCCTCGCGCGCGACCCGCAAGCCCAAATCGCGCTGCTCGGCTCCCCCAAGGACGCCGACACCTGCAACGAAATCCTCGCCGCCACAGCCGAGCCCGTGTCAACCCTGGGGTCAGGCTCTTTGGTGGACACGGCCTCAGGCGGTGGACTGGTCAGCCTGGCCGGCAAGACCTCGCTGGCCGACGCGGTGGCCCTGATTTCGCGCGCTGCCGCCGTGGTCAGCAACGACTCCGGCCTGCTGCACATCGCATCCGCGCTGAACCGCCCCGTGATCGCCATCTACGGCCCGACCGACCCTGACCACGCGCCGCCATTCTCCGACATGGCCGCATCGATCTCGCTGCGCCTGGAGTGCTCGCCGTGCCGCCAGCGCGAATGCCCGCTCGGCCACCAGAACTGCATGCACGGCATCAGCGCCGGCCAGGTCTGGCAAACCCTGCAACCGATGCTGGCCAGCGCAAAATGACACCCCTGGTCCTGATCCCCGGCTACATGCTGGACGACGGGCTGTGGGACGCCATGCTGCCGCACCTGCCGTCCGAGCTGCCGCTGCATTTCGCCAGCCTGTCCGAAGGCGACTCCATTGCCGCCATGGCGCAGGCCGTGCTGGCCCGCTGTCCCGAAAAATTCACCCTGCTAGGCTTCTCGATGGGCGGCTACGTGGCCCGCGAAATCGTCCGCCTCGCCCCGCAGCGCGTGCAGGCGCTGGCCCTGGTCGCCACCTCCAGCCGCGCCGACAACCCGGTGATCGCCGAACAGCGCGCCAAAGCTGCCCGCGCCAACCCGATTGGCGCCTACCGCGGGCTGGGCCGCGCCGCCATCCAGCAATCCCTGAGCCCCGACAACGCCGCCAACGAAGCCCTGGTCGCCCAAGTGCGCCTGATGGGCGAACGCCTCGGCCGCGACGTCTTCATCCGCCAATCGCTGATCGTGCGCCAGGCCGACACCGCGCAGCTGGGCCGGATCACCTGTCCGGTGTTAGTGGTGCACGGCGCCGACGACCAGCTGCGCAGCCTGGACGAAGCGCAGGAACTTGCGCAAGGCATCCCAGGCGCACAGTTGCAAATGCTGCCACATTGCGGCCACCTGATTCCGCTGGAACAGCCGCAAGCGCTGGCGCAACTGTTGGCCAACTGGCTGGCCGCACACGCAGCGGCCTGACACCCCCTCGCAATGGGGGAGGGCGTGGGCCAGCGGCCGTGGCAGCATGAGGCCATGCCTGTACTGATCCCCATCGTCTTCCTGCTGTCGCTTGCGCTATTTTCGGCACAGGCCGTTGCTGCGCCCGTCATTGCTTACAACACCTATCTGTACCCGCCGTTCCGCAACGCCGATGGCAGCGGGCTGGCTCACGACCTGGTTATGCTGCTTAACCAGCGTATGGGGGGCGAGCAGTTCAAGCTGGTCCACGTTCCGCGTGCGCGCCTCCTGATGCATCTGGATCATCCCGTGCAGCGATTCAACGGCATTGCCATCTTCCTGAATCCGGCTTTTGTTGGACGCCAGCGTGCCGCGCTGTTCAACTGGAGCGAGCCTTTGTTCAGCGATCGGAATGTGCTGGTGTTCCGCGGTGCGCCGGTGAGTGCCGGCGAGCTGGCTGCAGGCAAAAAGGGCCGCCGGTTTGGCGGGGTGCGCGGCAATCATTATCAGCTTTGGGATCCGCTGGTGCTGCGCGGCCAGCTGCAGCGTGACGACGGCGCCGACGAATGGGGCAACGTGCGTAAGCTGGAGGCAGGGCGCATCGATTTCACGCAAATGAATGCGCTGACGTTCGAAGCGATGCAGGCACAGGCCCCGGAGCTGGCCTATTTGACCGCCGTGCCTGAGCCGAGCGACAGCAACCGGCGCTGCATCCTGATCTCGCAAAGCCTGTCCGCTCCAATGGCCGAACGCCTCTCGCGCATCGTCAGCGAGCTGCCCGCCGATCCCGCGTGGCAGGCATTGATGCAGCGTTACGGCCTGCACCCGCCGGGCAAATCGCAGGCAACATCGAAAGAAGCATTGCGCCAGGCGCGCCGCTCCTAGTGCGCCAGTCGGGCCGGGCCGGTGGCCAGCTTGAAGCGGCCCACCTGGCCGGTCAGGCGCCCGGCCTCGTCCTGCATGGCGCTGGCAGCTGCCGCGGCTTCTTCCACCAGCGCCGCATTTTGCTGCGTCACATTATCCAGCTGCACAATCGCCTGGTTCACCTGCTCGATGCCCACCGTCTGCTCGCTGCTGGCGCTGGCGATCTCCGACATGATGGAGGTGACGCGCTGGATGCTGCTCACCACTTCACCCATGGTGCTGCCGGCCTGGTTCACCAGCTCGCTGCCGGCCTGCACCTGCTGCACGGTATTGTTGATCAGGTCCTTGATCTCGCCGGCCGCCTGCGCGCTGCGCTGGGCCAGGCTGCGCACCTCGCTTGCCACCACCGCAAAGCCGCGCCCCTGTTCGCCCGCGCGCGCCGCTTCCACGGCGGCATTCAGCGCCAGGATATTGGTCTGGAATGCGATGCCGTCGATGACGGCGATGATGTCGACAATCTTGGTCGATGCCGCATTGATCGATCCCATGGTTTGCACCACCTCGCTCACCACGCTGCCGCCGCGCGTCGCCACGTCGGAAGCGGTGGCCGCCAGTTCGCGCGCCGTGCGGGCATTGTCGGCATTGGTGCGCACGGCGGAAGTCAGCTGCTCCATCGAGGAGACGGTTTCTTCCAGCGTGCTGGCCTGGTGTTCGGTGCGGGTCGACAGGTCATGGTTGCCGGAGGCGATTTGCTGCGAAGCGGTGGCGATGCTTTCGGTGCCGTGGCGCACCTCGGCCACGATGCCGGCCAGGCTGTCGTTCATGGCCTTCAGGGCTTTCAGCAGCTGGCCCGCTTCGTCCTCGCCTTGCGCTTCGATGCGGCGGCTCAAGTCGCCGTTGGCCACGGTCTGCGCGATCTGCACGGCGTCGCTAAGCGGCTTGACGATGGAGCGCGTGGTCATCCACGCGAAACCGATGCCCAGCGCCACCGCCGCCACGCCCAGCGTGATCAGCATGGCGCGGCCGCTCTGGTTGCCGGCCTGGATCTCATCGGCGATGGCGTCGAGGTTTTTGTGCTCGGCGGCCGTCACTTCGTCCAGCGCGCCGAGGTAGGTAACGCGGCGCGCTTCCATGTCGATGAACAGGCGCGCTGCGGTTTCCATATCGCCGTCGGCCTTGGCCTTGTAGACGGCCTTGCGCTGTTCGACATAGGCCTTGCGGCTAGCCAGCACTTTCTCGTAGGCAGCGCGTGAGGCGGGGTGCTCCAGGATCTTGCCCAGCAAGTCCTGGATTTCCGTGGCGCGGCCGGAGGCGGCGGCCATCTGCGCTTCGATGGATTTCTGCTGCGCCGGGTCGGACACCATATAGGCTGCGGTGGTGCGGGCAGCATTCACTTCCACCACCTTCTGCCACTCGGCGACCAGGCGTTCGTTGCGCACGTTCTCCGCCACCAGCGCTTCGGTTTTGGCGCTGGCGCTTTGCAAGCGCATGATGCCGACCACCGTCATCGCCGCCAGCAGCAACAGCACCACGGCAAACGCCAGTCCAAGACGCGTCCCGATTTTCAGGTTCTTCATCGTTTGTCTCCTCTCTAAACGAAATTAATATACTTTCGTTCAAAATCTATATATTTACGTTTTTCTTATCATTGCTTACACTTGTCGCGGTAAAACGAAACAAACAGGAGACAAGCATGCAATTTGCAGTAGCAAAACGCCTGACCGCGCTGGCGCTGGTGGCAGCTGCGCTGGGTGCGCAGGCCGCGCCATCAACAGTGCCACATTTCGCGCCTGTGGGCGACCATTTTGAGTTGGATGGCAAGCCTTTCGTCATCCGCTCCGGCGAAGTGCATTACGCCCGCGTGCCGCGCGAATTCTGGCGCGAGCGCTTGCAGCAAATGCGCGCCATGGGCCTGAACACCGTCACCACCTATGTGTTCTGGAACCGTCACGAGCCGGAACCCGGCCGTTTCGATTTCAGCGGTGACCTGGACCTGGCGGCCTTTATCCGGACCGCGCGCGATGTGGGCCTGAAAGTGGTGCTGCGCCCCGGACCGTATGTGTGCGCCGAACTGGATTTCGGCGGCTTCCCGGCCTGGCTGCTGCGCACCCCCGGGCTGCGCGTGCGTAGCCTGGATCCACGCTTCATGAGCGCTAGCGCGCGCTACCTGAAGCGTGTGGCGCAGGAAGTGGCGCCGCTGCTGTCCTCGCGCGGCGGCCCGATCCTGATGGTGCAGGTGGAAAACGAATACGGTTCCTATGGCGACGACCGCGACTACATGGCGGCCATGCTGGCGCAGTTCCGCGAGGCCGGATTCGACCTGCCGCTGTTCACCTCCGACGGCCCATCGCCATCGCTGCTCGAGCGTGGCACGCTGCCCGGCGTGACGTCGGTGGTCAATTTCAACGGCAATGTAGACGCCGTGAAGCGCGCCTTCGCGCAATTTGCCTCCTTCCGCCAGAATGCGCCGCGCATGTCGGGCGAATACTGGGCCGGCTGGTTCGACAGCTGGGGCTCGCGCCACGCCAAGGTCAGCCCGGCGATGGCGGGCGAAGCGGTCGACTACATGCTGGGGCAGGGCATCTCCTTCAACCTGTACATGGCGCACGGCGGCACCAGTTTCGGCTGGATGCCGGGCGCGAACAGCAACGGCACCAACTACACGCCCGACACCACCAGCTACGACTACGACGCCGCGATCGACGAAGCCGGCCGTCCGACGCGGAAGTTCCACGCCATCCGCGCCGCGATTGCACGCCATTTGCCGGCAGGCGAAAAGCTGCCGGACCTGCCGGCGCCGACGCCTACCATCTCCGTGCCGCGCTTCTCGCTGATAGAGTCGGTGCCGCTGGTGGACACGCTGCAGTCGCCGATCCGCTCGAAGATGGCGCGCAATATGGAGGCCTACGGCCAGGGCTACGGCTTCATCCTGTACCGCAAGCGCTTTGAAGAAGCGGCCAAGGGCAAGCTGGAGCTGGGCGAGGCGCGCGACTACATCCACGTGATGGCCGATGGCGCCACCGTCGCCACCGTGGACCGCCGCCGCAGTGAAAGCAGCGCCGACGTGTCGCTCAAGGCGGGCAGCACGCTGGACCTGCTGGTGGAGAATATGGGGCGCGTCAACTTCGGCGCGTCGCTGCCGGACGAACGCAAGGGCTTGATGGACCAGCCCAGCCTGGGCGGCAAGGAACTAAACGACTGGGAAGTGTACCCGCTGCCGCTGGCCGACCTTAGCGGCCTGCGTTTCAAGCGCGGCGCGCCCGAGCGCTCCGGTCCCACCTTCTGGCGCGGCAAATTCCGCGTTGAAGCCAAGGGCAGCACCTTCCTCGATATGCGCGGCATGGGCAAAGGACATGTGTGGGTGAATGGCCACCACCTGGGCCGTTACTGGCGCGTCGGCCCGCAACAGAGCCTGTTCGTCCCGGCGCCATGGCTGCGCGCGGGCGGCGACAACGAGATCATCATCCTCGACCTCGACGGCGCCCCCGACGCCCCAAGCCTGCAAGGCCTGCCGGACCCGGTATTCACGACTTCAGGGTGATGGTTTTATTTGACTGTTGGTGGCTGGAACGGGGGCGTTGTGTTAACGTAGCGCCGCATGAATGCTTCGATTTCCCCGTTTCGCCTGAACTGCTACCTGTTTGTAGCGACGATCGCACTGCACGGTGCGATGATGTTCGCGAATGAATTGTTCTTCCAGCGCGCTGAATATTTGCAGGGCATCGGTTGGATCTACCTGCCTGCCGGCACGCGCTTGCTGTGCACACTGCTGTTCGGCGGCGCTGGCGCGCTTGGCCTGCTGGTACTTGGCTGGCTGGTCACCTATTTCTACTATGTGCCGGGTGATGCGCTGCGCGCCACGTTCGGCGCTATCGCTGGCGCTATCGGCCCTTACCTGGTTTATTGGCTTGCGCAGCGGCGCCTGGGCTTGCGCGCATCGCTTGGCAACCTGACGCCCCGTTTATTACTGCTTTGCGCGCTGGGTTGTTCGCTTGCCAGCCCGCTTCTACACCATATCTGGTTTGCGTTAAACGGCGGCGACAATCTGCTGGATGGCTTTGCGGTGATGTTTATCGGCGACCTGGTGGGGAGCCTGGTGGTCATGTACACCGCCAAGGTGCTTTTGAGATCGTGATAGAATTTATACCATGAAGAGTGCCAAACGTCCCGCTGATATCTATCTGCGCTTCTTGCAATTGGCGGAAGCCTTGCGCGGCTTGCCGGCGTTGCCGGCGCTTGATCCGCTGGAAGAACGCATCCTGGGTATCATCGCGCGCACCGGCGGCAGCGAGCAGCGCCTGTCCGTGCGCGATATGATGGGCAAGAAGGAGCTTGGCTCTCCTGCCACTGTGCATAGCCGGTTGACCTCCATGCGCGAAAAGGGATGGATCATGTTGTCAGATACCGAAGATGCGCGCCGCAAGCAGATCGAACTGACCCAGGCTGCGCTGATGCACTTCGATAAGCTCTCCAAATGCATGCAGGATGCTGTTGCATAAGCATTAAATGTGGGGTAAATTGTTATAAAAATTAGATCAATTTACCTATCTGTGAAAATGCAAGCCAAAGAACGCAAGCTCGCTTCGGAAGAGGCGATCGAACAGGCATATGCAGCCTACGTGGCAGCCCTGGTTGCGCGCGGCCCGAAACCGGCGCCGAAGGACGACGACCTTTCCATGGACTGGCCGAACGTGCGCCGGTTTGCGGTGGGGGAGGTTGATAAGCGGGCAGCAGGCACGCCATGAACTACAGCATGAGCGGACGCGAAGAGGACGAATTCTATGCGCTGCTGCTGGCTAAGGCGGACGAAGCGCGCCGCGTGCTGAATTATCCGTTCAGCGAGTTCCTCGACCAGTTGCATCGTCATGGCGCGTATCGCACCGCGGCCAGCAAGCTGGGTCGGATCAGGTCGGATGAGTTCGCGGAATTGGCCAGTGCTGGGCGCCTCGACTTGTCACTGGAGGCGCAAGTGGTCAATACCAAGTGGCGCGCCTGCTTCGACCCGGCCCTGGTAGCCATGGCCGAAAGCCGGTTACGCGAACACGGCTACGCCGGGGAAAAATCGGGGTCAGATCTGTCATTCGGACAAATCTGACCCCGAATTTTATTTCTACATCAGGATGACGTCGTATTGTTCCTGGTGGTAGCTGGTTTCCACCTGGAGCGAGATTTTCTTGCCGATGAAATCGCCCAGCATCGCGAGGTGCTGCGATTCTTCTTCGAGGAACAGGTCGACCACTTCTTGCGAGGCGAGGATGCGGAATTCGCGCGGGTTGAACTGCTTGGCTTCGCGCAGCAGCTCGCGCAGGATCTCGTAGCAGATCGTGCGCGAGGTCTTGACCTGGCCTTTGCCTTCGCACGCGGGGCAGGGTTCGCACAGGATGTGGGCCAGCGATTCGCGCGTGCGCTTGCGGGTCATCTCGACCAGGCCGAGCGCGGAGAAGCCGGAGACCGATACCTTGGTGCGGTCGCGCGCCAAGGCTTTCTTCAGTTCCGCGAGCACGGCGTTGCGGTGCTCGTTGTTCTCCATGTCGATGAAGTCGAGGATGATGATGCCGCCCAGGTTGCGCAGGCGCAGCTGGCGTGCAATCGCGTGTGCGGCTTCCAGGTTGGTCTTGAAGATCGTGTCGGCAAAATTGCGGCCGCCGACGAATCCGCCGGTGTTGACGTCGATCGTGGTCATGGCCTCGGTCTGGTCGACGATCAGGTAGCCGCCGGACTTGAGGTCGACGCGGCGCCCCAGGGCGCGGTGGATTTCCTCTTCCACGCCGTACAGGTCGAACAGCGGGCGCTCGCCGGTGTAGTGGGCCAGGCGCGATAGCACGGACGGGGTGTAGATGCCGCCAAACTCGGTCAGCGCCACAAAATTCTCGCGCGAGTCGACCTGGATGGTGGCCGTCTCGTCGTGCACGAAGTCGCGCAGCACGCGCTGCGCCAGGTTCAAGTCCTGGTGCAGCAGGGAGGTCGGGGGCAGGGTGCGTGCGCCGTGGCAGATCGCGCCCCAGGTCTTGCGCAAGTATTCGATGTCGGCCTGCAGGTCGGCGTCGGAGGCGTCTTCGGCCTGGGTGCGCACGATGTAGCCGCCTTTTTCCTCCGCTGGCAGCAGGCTTTGCATGCGCGCGCGCAGGGCTTCGCGGTCGGCTTCCTTTTCGATCTTCTGCGAGATGCCGATATGGCCGTCCTGCGGCAGGTACACCAGCATGCGGCCGGCAATCGAGATCTGGGTCGACAGGCGTGCGCCCTTGGTGCCGATCGGGTCCTTGATCACCTGCACGGTCAGCACCTGGCCGTCGAACAGCAGCTTTTCGATCGGGGTCGGGGTGGCGTTCTGGTTGCCGTCGTGCGGGCGGGCTTCCCAGATGTCGGCCACGTGCAGGAAGGCTGCGCGCTCCAGGCCGATGTCGATGAAGGCCGACTGCATGCCGGGCAGCACGCGCACCACTTTGCCGGAATAGACGTTGCCCGCCAGGCCGCGCGTCAGGGTGCGCTCGATATGGAGTTCCTGCACTGCGCCTTGTACTACCAGGGCGACACGGGTTTCCTGCGGGGTGATGTTAATGAGGATGTCTTCGTTCATCAGGGGAGCTTCAATCCTGCCTGGCGCAGCAGCTGCGCCGTTTCAAACAGCGGCAGGCCCATGATGCCGGAATGACTGCCCTCGATATGTTCTACGAACAGGGCCGCCAGGCCCTGGATGCCATAGCCGCCGGCCTTGTCGTAAGGCTCGGTGGTGGCGCAATAGGCCTTGATCTCCGCCTCGGACAGCTTGCCGAAGCGGACATTGGAAACCTGGGTGATATGGCCGGAAAAGTCCTGCGAATGGACGGCGACCGAAGTCAGCACCTGGTGCGTGCGGCCGGACAGCTTGTGCAGCATGGCCACCGCCTCGGTTACATTGGCCGGCTTACCGAGGATCTCGCCGTCGATGGTGACGGTGGTGTCGGCGCACAGCACGGGGCGCAGGAAGACGCGGCGCTTCTGGATGACATCCCAGGCAAAATCGGCTTTTTCCTGGGCCACGCGGCCGACATAGGCCATCGGCTCCTCGCCGGGAAGGACTTCTTCGCTGACGTCAGGGCCGCGCGGGCCGTCGCTGCGCAGCATGAGCAATTCGAAGTCCACGCCGATCTGGCGCAGCAATTCGCGCCGGCGTGGACTCTTGGAAGCCAGGTAGATCTTCTTTTCGACCAGTTTCATCGTTAGCCTTGTGGTTTAGACCCGATGATAAGGGTGGTTTTGCGTAATTGTCCACGCCCGGTATAACTGTTCGGCCAGCATGACACGTACCATGCCGTGCGGCAGGGTCAGGCTGGACAGGCGGATCATGCCTTCAGCCTTGGCCTTCAGCCCGGGATCGAGGCCGTCGGCGCCGCCAATCAGGAAGGCGGTATCGCGCCCATCCTGCTGCCAAGCTTCCAGCTGCTGGGACAAGCCCACGCTGGTCAGGTCCTTGCCGCGTTCATCGAGTGCGATGATACGCACCGATTTCGGCAGCGCCGCCTCGATCCGTTCCCTTTCCAGGGCCATGGCGGTGGCGGCGGTCTTGCTGCCGGAGCGCTCAACGGGCTTGATTTCCTTCAGCACGATGCGCAGTTCCGGCGGCATGCGCTTCACGTATTCGGTGAAGCCGCTCTCGATCCAGGCCGGCATTTTGTGGCCGACCGCAGCGATGATCAGCTGCACTTACTCAGCCGCAGCAGCCTTCTTCAGGCGCTTGATGACGGTCTTGACCGGGGTGGCGGCGGCAGCCGCGGCTTTCTTCTCCTTGGCGGCCTTGGCGGATGCCTCGGCGGTCTTGGTGGAAGCGACCTTCACTTTCTTGCCTTCCGGCGCCACGACTTTCGGCGCGGCCTTCTTGGCGGCGGCTTTCTTGGCGACGGCGCCGGCAGCGGCGGTGGCCTTGGCGGTGCCCGGCTTCTTGGCGGCGGTCTTCTTTTCGACCACGGCTTCGGCGGCTTTGGCGGCCTTGGTGGCTGCCAGGTGGCCGGACTTCTTCGGCGCGGCTTCCTTTTCAGCGGCGGCCTTGCCTTCGGCGGTCGATTTGCGCTTGGCGGCGCCCAGTTTCACCGGCTTTTCGCCCCAGATTTCTTCCAGGCGGTAGTAGGCGCGGATCGGGGCCTGCATGATGTGCACGATCATGTCGCCCAGGTCCACCAGCACCCATTCGCCGGTGTCTTCACCCTCGATGCCGATCACGTCGCCGCCGGCTTCCTTGACCTTGTCGCGCACGGACGCTGCCAGAGCCTTGGTCTGGCGGTTGGAAGTACCGGAAGCGATGGCGATGCGGTCAAAGAGGCTGGTCAGGCCGGTGGTGTCGAATACGACGATTTCCTGGCCCTTCACATCTTCCAGGGCGTCGACGACGAGGGTTTGCAGTTTTTTGATATCCATTATTTAGTTCTTATACAAATTATGTTGTTCAATATAGTCTAGCACTACCGGTGGGATAAGCGAGTGCGCCCCATCCCCCCGTTGTAATGCAGCACGAATGGCAGTGGCCGAGATGTCGACGGCCATATCGGCCGCCAGCATGGTCCTGCCCGCCGGGGTGTTCCTGACCTGATCCGGCGTGGCCAGGCGGCGCTGGAATTCAGCAGCCACCTCGGCCGGCACGTGGGCGTCGTCCAGCTCGAAGCCGGGCCTGGCCGCCACGCAAATGTGGGCCAGGTCGAACAGAGAACGCCATTCGTGCCAGGTGTTCAGCCGCTGCAGCTGGTCGGCGCCCATCAGGAAGGCCAGCGAAACGTCTGGCCCCACATCGGCGCGTATCGCCCGCAGCGTGTCGATCGTATACGTGGCGCTGCCGCGCGCCAGTTCCTGCCAGTCGATCGTGACCGGGCAGGCCAGGCCGGTAAAGGCCAAAGTCAGCATGTCCACCCGCTGCTGGGGCGTCGCCACCAGCGCGCCCTTTTGCCAGGGCAGGGCAGGGATGACCAGCAACGCGTCGGCCTTCAGCTTTTCAGCAAACAGTTTGCCGAGCGTGACGTGGCCGTTGTGTACCGGATCGAAACTGCCTCCCAGCAGTGCGATGCAGCGTTTCACTCGGCCAGCCAGTCGCGGTGCGGGAGGAAGTCGGTGTACAGCGCCGCTTCCGGGCTGCCTGGTTCCGGATGCCAGTCATAGCGCCATTTGACGATCGGCGGCATGGACATCAGGATGGCTTCCGTACGGCCGCCGGACTGCAGGCCGAACAGGGTGCCGCGGTCGAATACCAGGTTGAATTCGACGTAGCGTCCGCGGCGGTACGCCTGGAAATCGCGTTCGTGCTCGCCGTATGGCGCGTCCTTGCGGGCTTCCAGGATCGGCAGGTAGGCGGCCAGGAAGGCGTCGCCCACGCTGCGGGTCATCGCGAAACTCTGCTCGAAGCCGAGCGCGTTGAAGTCGTCGAAGAAGATGCCGCCGACGCCGCGCGCTTCCTTGCGGTGCTTCAGGTAGAAGTATTCGTCGCACCACTTCTTGAACTTCGGGTGCAGCTCGCTGCCGTAGGGCTGCAGGGCGTCGCGGCAGGTGGCGTGGAAGTGGCGCGCGTCTTCGGCGTTGCCGTAGTAGGGCGTCAGGTCCATGCCGCCGCCGAACCACCAGACCGGGGCGCCGTCCTGGCTGGTGGTGCTGAAGAAGCGCACGTTCATGTGCACCGTTGGGGCGTACGGGTTGCGCGGGTGCAGCACCAGGCTGACGCCCATGGCTTCCCATGGCTGGCCGCCCAGCTCGGGACGGTGCGCCGAGGCCGATGGCGGCAGCTTGGCGCCCATCACGTGGCTGAAATTGCAGCCGCCGCGTTCGATCACATTGCCTTCTTCGATCAGGCGCGAAATGCCGCCGCCGCCTTCCGGGCGTTCCCAGGCGTCGCGCAGGAATGGCTTGCCGTCCACAGTCTCCAGCGCGGAGATGATGCGGTCCTGTAGGCCAAGCAGCCAGGCTTTGACGTCTTGTGGGTTGGGGGCGGTCATTTGTTCTTTCATTCTTTAAACCGGTAAACCTGGGTCAGACCCAAGGGTCTGACCCGATACGCGGCCGTCGCAGGTCTGACCCTGCTTTACCGGTTTTAGTGCTTCAAACCACGCCAGCCGATATCGCGGCGGAACTGCACGCCTTCGAAGCCGATCTTGTCGACCGCCTCGTAAGCCTGCTTTTGCGCCATCTTGATGTTGTCGCCCAGGCCGACCACGCACAGCACGCGGCCGCCGGAGGTCACCAGCTTGCCTTCCGCATCGTCGGCGGTGCCGGCGTGGAAGGTCACGGAATCGCTGGTTTCAGCCGGGATGCCGTGGATGTGCGCACCTTTCAGCGGCGCATCCGGGTAGCCGGCGGCTGCCAGCACCACGCCCACGGCGGTGCGGCGGTCCCATTCCAGTTCCACCTGGTCCAGGGTGCCGTTGACGGCGTGTTCCATCACGCCCACCAGGTCGGTCTTCAGGCGCGCCATGATCGGCTGCGTCTCAGGGTCGCCCATGCGGCAGTTGAATTCCAGCGTGCGCGGGTTGCCGGCGGCGTCGATCATCAGGCCGGCGTACAGGAAGCCGGTGAACTGGATGCCGTCCTTGGCCATGCCCTGGATGGTAGGCATGATGATCTCGCGCATCACGCGCGCATGCATGGCCGGGGTCACGATCGGGGCCGGGGAGTAGGCGCCCATGCCGCCGGTGTTCGGGCCCTGGTCGTTGTCCAGCAGGCGCTTGTGGTCCTGCGAGGTGGCCAGCGGCAGCACGTTCTTGCCGTCGCACATGACGATGAAGGAGGCTTCTTCGCCGGCCAGGAATTCTTCGATCACGATACGCGCGCCGGCATCGCCGAAGGCGTTATCGGACAGCATGTGGTCGACGGCGGCATGCGCTTCTTCCAGCGACATCGCCACCACCACGCCTTTGCCGGCCGCCAGGCCGTCGGCCTTGATCACGATCGGCGCGCCCATCTTGTCCACGAAGGCGTGCGCCGCCTTGGCGTCGGCGAAGGTTTCGTATTCGGCGGTCGGGATGCCGTGGCGCTTCATGAAGGCCTTGGCGAAGTCCTTGGACGACTCCAGCTGCGCCGCCTCGCGGGTCGGGCCGAACACCTTCAGGCCGCGCGCGCGGAACAGGTTGACGATGCCGGCCGCCAGCGGCACTTCCGGGCCGACTACGGTCAGGGCAATGCTTTCCTGCTCGACGAAATTGGCCAGTTGTTCCAGATCGGTGATCGGCACGTTCTGCAGGCGCACATCGCGCGCGGTGCCGCCGTTGCCAGGTGCAACATAGACCATCTGTACGCGTTCCGACTGCGCCAGTTTCCAAGCCAAAGCGTGTTCACGGCCGCCCGAGCCGACTACCAGGATCTTCATAAGGGATTATTCTTCGATGACAGCGTTGGTATAGATTTCCTGGACGTCGTCCAGGTTTTCCAGTGCGTCCAGCAGCTTTTGCATCTTTGCTGCATCTTCACCGGTGAATACGGTTTCGGTGGCTGGCTTCATGATCACTTCCGCCACTTCGGCCTTAAAACCGGCCGCTTCCAGCGCATCTTTCACGCCCGGGAAGTCGTGCGGGCCGCACAGCACTTCGATACCGCCTTCTTCGTCGGTCACCACGTCTTCGGCGCCCGCTTCCAGCGCTGCGTCCATCAGCTTGGCTTCGTCGGTGCCGGGGGCGAACAGGAACTGGCCGGTGTGCTGGAACATGAAGGCCACCGAGCCTTCGGTACCCATATTGCCGCCGTATTTGTTGAAGGCGTGGCGCACTTCGGCCACGGTACGCACGCGGTTGTCGGTCATGCAGTCGACGATGATCGCCGCGCCGCCGATGCCGTAGCCTTCGTAGCGTACTTCTTCGTAGTTGGCGCCGTCGCCGCCGCCGGTGCCGCGCGTAATGGCGCGGTTGACGTTGTCCTTCGGCATGTTGGCGTCGGCCGCCTTGTCGATTGCCAGGCGCAGGCGCGGGTTGGAGTTGATGTCGCCCCCGCCCATGCGCGCCGCCACCGTGATCTCCTTGATCAGGCGGGTCCAGATTTTGCCGCGTTTCGCGTCCGTTGCAGCTTTTTTATGCTTAATATTGGCCCATTTGCTGTGTCCAGCCATGTTCAATCTTCCTTAGACGGTATGCAATCGAGGGCGGTATTCTAGCATATCGCCCTCTCAAATTTGCTCCGCCGGGGGGAAGGTCAGCCGTCGTACGGCATGTAGTCGATCCCGGCCTGGATGCTGCCGATGACCTGGGCCCGGTTCTCGGCGCTGCTGGCGAAATAGTTCAGGATCTGGGCCCGGTTATAGCCATTGTTCATGGCATTCATCCAGAAATCGAAACCGCCCTGGTCATAGGCGCGGTGCAGCACGTTGTCATACAGGTTGGTCAGGTATTCGGCGTTGCTGATATTGGCGCCGTACAGCGAGCGGAATTCCGCGCTGGTCTCGAAATTGGCGGCAATGGTTTCCATGCTGATGCCGTTATCGGCCATCTTGATCCAGAAGCCGAGCCCGCCGTGGTCCGGATGGCGGTCGAATGCGGCCTGGTACAGGCGGTACACGTCGCCGGCATGGCCTTCCACATCAAAAGCGACTGCCACGTCGGCAAAGCGGATGCGCTCGATATTGCTGAGCGTGTCGGTGCCGCTGCTGGCGCTGCTCACGGTGCGTACCCCGGTGCCCATATTGACGCCGACCGTGAGTGCCGCGCGGGCGCCGGCGTAGACGGCGGTATCCCAGCCGGCGCCGCCGTCCAGGATATCGTCGCCGGCGCCGCCGTCCAGGGTGTCGTTGCCGGCCGAGCCGGTGATGCGGTCGTTGCCGCCCTCGCCGAAGAACAGGTCGCCGCCGGTATCGACCAGGTATTGGCCGGTGGCGGGATTGTAAATTTCACCAGAATACAGGCTATCGTTGCCGTCGCCGCCGTAGATACGGTCATTGCCGCCATTGCCGTAGATGCTGTCGTCATTGGCGGTGCCAGTCAGGGTTTCGCCGCCCGCAGTGCCGCCGAGAATGATGCCTGCCATGATCTTTCTCCTTTCCAAAATGTGTCTTTTTCGGTAAGGGAAAGGTACGCCCAAGCGTGGAAATTGTCGCGTCGGCGCGACCAATCGTGCGCCTGCGCACGATTGCGAGCCAAAAAACAAGGGATTAGTAGATTTCCTCGGGGAATTTAGGGTATTTCATGCGCTTGTAAAGTTATTATCCTAAAACAATTACTTTTATACCAAGGAGACCTGAGACCTATGGACCGTCGTCAATTTATTAAGCTCGGTGGCTTTATCACCGTGTCGGTCGCCAGCGGCGGCCTGGCTGGTTGCGGTGGCAGCGATTACACCCCGCCAGCCCCGCTGCCGGGCAGCACCCTGCCAGCGGCCAGCGGCGCCAACTGGAAATTCCCGCAGAGCGTAGCGTCGGGCGATCCGCGCGCCGACAGCATCATGCTGTGGACCCGCGTGGTGCCGTCCGCGCTGGACGACGTGGCCACCGTGACCGGCAAGGCCGAAGTGGCGGTGCGCCTGGTGGTGACCGCCGCCGACAATAGCGCCGCCCTGGGCAGCAATGCCGCGCTGACCGGCGCCAATGTGGCCGAGGTGATGCTGGCGCTGAACCCGGACTTCGACAACACCATCCGCCACAAGCTGACCGGCCTGTCGGCCAACACGACTTACTTCTACCAGTTCATCGCCGGCGACGTGCGCTCCAACGTGGCGCGCTTCAAGACCGCGCCGGCCGCCGACGCCAGCGTGTCGCAGCTGCAGTTCGCTTACCTGACCTGCCAGGACTGGAGCATCAACCACTGGGGCGCGCTGGACCATATCGCCAAGAACGAGAAGCTGGACTTCATTGTCCACCTCGGCGACTACATCTACGAGACCGTCGGCGAAGCCTTCCAGGTCGGCAGCGTGGAAGCACGCCACCCGGCGCTGACGCTGCCGAACGGCACCTTCAAGAACGGCACCTCGGGCGCGAAATACGCGACCACCCTGGCCGACTACCGCTACCTGTACAAGAAGTACCGCACCGATACCCGCCTGCAGGCCGTGCATGAGCGCTTCGCCTTCATCTCGATCTGGGACGACCACGAGTTCTCCGACGACTCCTGGGGCGATGCCCAGACCTACGCCGAAGGCGAGAAGAAGGACACCGCGCGCCGCCGCAGCGCCAACCAGGCCTGGTTCGAATTCATGCCGGCCGACGTCACCTTCGACGCCAGCGCTACCGGCTTCCAGAACATCAAGATCTACCGCGACTTCAAGTTCGGCAGCCTGATGCAGCTGGTGATGACCGACCAGCGCCTGTACCGCGCCGACCACACCGTGCCGGAAGCGACCCCGAACCCGGCCACCGGCCAGCCGTTCGGCAGCATCGGTTCGCGCTACCTGGTGGCGCAGGAACTGCACACCTATGTCGAATCGCAGAAGATCGCCGGCGCCACCGCGGCCGGCGCCGATCCGCTGACCGGCGTGTCGATGCTGGGCGCCACCCAGCGCGACTGGTGGAAAACCGCCATGAAGGATTCCAAAGCCACCTGGAAGATGTGGGGCAATGAAGTGTCGCTGCTGCGCATGGGCCTGAACGGCACCGACGCCATCGCCACCCTGGTGGCGCTGTCGGCGGTAACCACCGTCGCCACCAATATCGGCACCACGGCGGCCCAGGCGGGCGGCAACGTCGCTGTCGCCAGCGCCATCGTGGCCGGCGTCACCGCCGGCGCCGCGCCGCAGCTGGCGCAGGCCGGCGCCATGGCCATCGCCACCGCCGCTGCCAAGGGCGGCGACATGACCGCGCGCGTGACCGCCGGCGTCACCGCTGGCCTGAGCATGACCCAGGCCGGTATTGCCGCAGCAGCCTTCGGCCAGGCCGAAACCGCGGCCAAGGCCGGCGCCAGCGCCACCGCGCAAGCCACTGCGGCGGCGCAGGCGATCGCCTTCGGCTACATCCGTCCGGACGTGCTGGCCAAGAAAGTGGAATCGCCATTCGTGGTCGGCGCCGGCAAGGCGGCTGCCCTCGGCCCATACTTCCGCAAGTTCCTGATCAACTGCGACCAGTGGGATGGCTATAACGCCGAGCGCAAGAACCTGATGGAGCACCTGAAGGCCAACAAGGTCGGCAACGTGGTGGCGCTGACCGGCGACCTGCACTCCTTCTTCGCCGGCACCGTCAACGACAACTACGACGCCGCAGGCGGCGGCACGCCGGTGATGGTGGACCTGGTATCGGCCGGCATCAGCTCCGACTCCTTCTTCACCTACCTGCGCGAAGAGGCGGCCAAGCTGGGCGACCTGGCGACCCTGGTGTCCTACCCGCTGCCGGTACCGGTGCCGGGCCTGTCGACGGCCAAGCTGAACGTCAATATGTTGGACTACACCATGGGCAAGGCGGCGCCGAATGCCGACTCGCTGGTGGCCACCCTGGCGGTGCAGATGCGCAACCAGCTGGCCGGCATGGGTGTGCCGGAAAATGCGATCGACCAGCCGGTGGAGAGCATGCTGGCTGCCATCAAGTCGAGCGCCGACTTCGCGCAACTGGTGGGCCTGGCGCAGCAGCTGGCCAGCCTGAACAGCAACCCGCACCTGCGCCACGTGAACACCGACGCGCAGGGCTACACCGTGGTCACCCTGACCCCGGCTTCGATGGTGGCGCAGTTCAAGCAGGTGAACAAGCTGGTTGGCACCAGCGCACCGGCCAATGTGATCGCCAAGGTCAACACCGCCACCGTCACGGCTGGCCAGGTGGCCGTGACGATGTCCTAAGCGGGGCTCAGGCGAACGGCGTGTACTCCACGCCGTTCGCGATCAGCGTGGCCACATTGGCCACGTTCTCCGGGCTGTCGGCAAAGTCGAGCAGCACGTCGGCCCGGCCATAACCGCTCTCCAAAGCCTTCATCCAGAAGTCGTAGCCGCCCTGGTCGTACGGCCGGTGCAGCACGTTGGCGTACAGCTTGGTGAGGAAGCCGGCATTGTCGGCATTGGCGCCGTACAGCGCAGTGAACTCCTGGCCCTGCATGAACGCGGCGGCTATCTCCTTCAGGCCGACACCCTTGTCGGCAGCACTGATCCAGAAGCCCAGGCCGCCCAGGTCCGGCTTGCGGTCGTAGGCCGCCTGGTACAGGCGGAACACCTGGCCCACCTTGCCATCCACATCCAGCGCCACGCTGACATCGGCGAACTTGAGGCGTTCGATGCCGGCCAGGCTGTCCTGGCCTTCGCCGGTCACGCTGGCATTGGCGCCGCTGCGCACGATGCTGTAGCCGGCGCGCGCGCCCAGGAACACCGCGGTATCGATGCCGGCGCCGCCATCCAGCTTGTCGTTCCCGGCGCCGCCGGTCAGGCTGTTATTGGCCTCGTTGCCGGTCAGGGTGTCGTTGCCGCTGCCGCCGATGGCCGCCTCGATCACGGTGCCGAAATTGATGGTGATCTGGCCGGGCGCCGAGATCAGCTGCGCCTTGGCGCCGACGTAGCTCCAGTAGCCGGGGCGCAGGTCGAGCACCAGGTCGCGCGTCAGCTGCGAACCGTCGATGGTGTCGCGGCCGGCGCCGTCCCACAGCATGTTCATGCCGCCTTCACTGACCGCATAGGTGTCGTCGCCGGCGCGCGCGGTGGGCGCCACGCCGAAGGCGTAGTGCAGGGCCGCCAGGTCGAACGGCGAATAGCTGGTGTAGCCTTTGACCCCGGCCTCGTAGGTATAGCTCATGATCGACAGCGACTTGATGTCCTCCGCTTCCGGCAGGAAGGGCGGGTCGCCGACATCGCCGCCGGCGTCGGCGTGGCCGAACGGATGCTTGAGCTGCAGCGCGTGGCCGATTTCATGCAGCACAGTGGTGCTCATCGCCATGCCGCCATCGATACCGGGATCCCGGAAGCGCGGGTCGTGGTCGAGCATCAGCGGCGTGCCGCTCTCGGCGTACACGGCGGCGGCATAGCCGGCCGAACCGGTCTGCTCGTTGTTGCCGAACACGATGGTGTAGCCCTTTTCCACGTCGGTGGTCTGCACGAATTCGATATTGACCACCGAGCTGACATAGTCCATCAGCTTGCGCGTGAAGTCCTGCTGCACCTGGCTGAAGGGCGTGAACTGTTTGAGGTCGTCTGCGCTGAACCAGCTGGTCGGCGCCTGCGCGAAGGCGTAATGCACCGTGTGGCGCGGACCCAGCGCATTGCCGATGCCGCCGATGCTGGACCAGGACAGGGCGTCGATCCAGTACGGCAGTTTCTGCACGCCTTCGGCCCAGACCCAGGCCACGTTGGCCGCCGGCTTGATAAAGTCGCCGAGGATGGTGCCGGTGTTGCGGCCCACCGAATCGAGGACCACCGTATGGCGGTCGCGCACGATGTAGACGTCGTCGCCCATGCCGCCCTGCAG
Organism: Pseudoduganella sp. OTU4001; assembly: GCF_038440195.1. Classification (NCBI taxonomy): domain Bacteria; kingdom Pseudomonadati; phylum Pseudomonadota; class Betaproteobacteria; order Burkholderiales; family Oxalobacteraceae; genus Pseudoduganella; species Pseudoduganella sp. OTU4001. The sequence goes on from NZ_JASATG010000007.1 coordinate 189,548, forward strand.
CTGGTCGTAGCCGGTGCCGCCATCCAGTTTGTCGTTGCCGTTGCCGCCCATCAGGACGTCGTCGCCGGCGCCGCCCTCCAGCGTGTCGTTGCCGTCGCCGCCGTTCAGCGTGTCGTTGCCGCTGCCGCCCAGCAGCAGGTCGTTGCCGGCATCGCCCACCAGGGTGTCGTTGCCGGCGCCGCCGTCAAGCTTGTCGCCGACGCGGTCGTCGCGCAGCTGGCCGGCGATCATGAGCATGCCGGAGTTCAGGGTATCGTCGCCGTCGCCGCCATACAGTTCATCCTTGCCGCCCGCGCCATCCAGGTAGTCGTCGCCGGGCGTGCCCTGCATGATGTCGTCGCCGCTGGTGCCGAAACGGGGTACCGCCGGGGTGCTGCCGTGCTGCCGTGTTGCCATAATCGTTGATTCGTTGTGTTGTCAGACAAAGAGAGTGTATTCGAAACCGTTGGCAATCAGGGCGGCGGTGCCGGCCACGTTTTCCGCGCTTTCGGCAAATTGGGCCAGCACGAATTCGCGCGAGTAGCCCGACTTCAGGACGCTCGACCAGAAATCGAAGCCGCCCTGGTCGTAGGGACGGTGCAGAACATTGTTATAGAGCTTGGCCAGGAAGCTGGCGTCGTCCGGTGCGGCGCCGTACAGCTTGGTGAATTCGTCGCTGGCGGTGAAGGCCTTCGCCACCTCGTCCAGGCTGACGCCCTTGTCGGCCATCGCGATCCAGAAGCCGAGGCCGCCGGCGTCGGGCTGGCGGCCGTAGGCGGCCTGGTACAGGCGGAACACCTTGCCGTTGATGCCGTCCACGTCGAGCGCCAGCATGGTGTCGGCGAACTTGATGCGCTCGATGCCGGTCAGGCCGTCGCTGCCTTCATTGCCCTGCGTGTCGGTGACGGTGGCGCTGGCGCCGCTGCGCACGACCGTGAATCCGGCGCGCTGGCCGCTATAGGTGGCGGTGTCGAGACCGGCGCCGCCCAGCAGCACGTCGACGCCTTCGCGGCCGCTGAGGACATCGTTGCCGTCGCCGCCACTCAGCTGGTTGTTCGCTTCGTTGCCGGTCAGCTGGTCGTTGCCGCTGCCGCCCAGCGCCACTTCGAGCACGCTGCCGAAGTTGATGGTGACCTGGCCGGCGGCGCTGATCACGTCCGCCTTCTTGCCGATATAGCTCCAGTAGCCGGGGCGCAGGTCCAGCACCAGGTTCTTGCTGAGCGCGGAACCGTCGACCGTGTCGCGGCCATTGCCGTCCCACAGCATGTTCATGGCTTTTTCGTCCAGCACATAGGTGTCGTTGCCGGAGCGCGCGCTGGGCGCCACGCCGTAGGCATAGTGCAGGGCGGCCAGGTCGAACGGCGAATAGGCGCGCAACTCATCGCCGCCGCTATAGCTCATCAGCGTCAGCGCCCGCGTGTCTTCGCTGTCCGGCAGGTAGGGGCCGGGACCGATGCTGCCATTGGCATCCTGGTGGCCGAACGGGTGTTTCAGCTGCAGCGCGTGGCCGATCTCATGCAGCAGCGTGCCGGCCAGGGCGGCGCCATTATCGCTGGCGGGGTCCTGGTGGCGCGGATGGTAGTCGACCATCACCTCGGTGGCCCGGCCTTCGTAGAGCGGCGTGGCATAGCCGCCGGACGAGGCTTGCTCGTTATTGCCGAACACAATGGTGTAGGGCTTTTCGGTATCGCTGGTCTGGACAAAGCTGACGTTGACCACGGAGCTGATGTACTTCAGCAGCTGGATGGTGAGCTCCTGCTGCGCCGCGTTGAAGGCCGAGAACTGGTTCCTGTCGCTGGCGCTGAACCAGCTGGCCGGCTGCTGCGCAAAGGCGAAGTGGACGGTGTGGTGCTGGTCGAGGCGGTTGCCGATCTGGCCCAGCAGGTCGAAACCCAGGGCGTCGATCCAGTACGGCAGTTTCTGCGCGCCCTCGGCCCAGGTCCAGCTGATGCCGGAGACCGGCTTGACCCAGTCGGCCATGATGATGCCGCTGTTCTTGCCTTCCGAATCGTAGACGCCGGTGTCGCGGCTGCGCACCACGTAGTAGTCGTCGCCTGCACCGCCCCACAGCTTGTCGATGCCGGTGCCGCCATCGAGCCGGTCGTTGCCGTCGCCGCCTTGCAGGTCGTCGTTGCCGGCGCCGCCATCGAGCTTGTCGTCCCCGCCAAAGCCGATCAGGCGGTCGTCGCCGCTGCCGCCGGACAGGGCATCGGCGCCGTTGGCCCCGGTCAGCTTGTCGTTGCCGGCGCCGCCGTCCATGCTGTCGCCATCGGTGTCCCACACCCAGGCGCCATTCACCTGGATCAGGCTGATCGCCAGGTCGTCGTCGCCATCGCCGCCGAACAGTTCGTCGTTGCCGCGGCCGCCGTAGATCTTGTCGTTGCCGTCGCCGCCATACAGCTGGTCGGCGCCGCCGCCGCCAAACAGCTCGTCGTCGCCGGCGCCGCCATCCAGCAGGGCCGCGCCGGTATCGTCGACCCACACGCCGTTGACCTTGATTTGCGAGACAACGATCTTGTCGTTGCCGGCGCCTCCAAACAGCTGGTCCTTGCCGCCGCCGGCCAGTTGGTCGTTGCCATCGCCCCCGTACAGCTGGTCGGCGCCACCGCCGCCCGTCAGCGAGTCGTCGCCGGCGCCGCCGTCCAGCAGGGCGCCCACGGTCTCCGGCTGCCAGGCGCCGTTGACCAGGACCGCACCGATGCCGAGCGTATCTTTGCCGGCGCCGCCGTACAGCTTGTCGCCGCCGCCGCCGATCAGGCTATCGTCGCCGTCCTCGCCAAACAGCAGGTCGGCGCCGCCGAAGCCGGCCAGGGTGTCGTTGCCCACGCCACCGTGCAGCTCGTCATCGCCGTCGCCGCCGTTCAGCTTGTCGTTGCCGGCGCCGCCATCAAGCAGGTCGCCCTTCAGGTCGGGCGTCCACTGGTTGTTGACCAGCAGCATGCCCGAATGCAGGGTATCGTCGCCGTCGCGGCCGTAGATCTTGTCATGGCCGCCGGCCCCGTACAGATGGTCTTCGCCGCTGCTGCCTTCGATCGTGTCATCGCCGCCGGTGCCGGGCCAAGGCGAGGAGGGCGTGCCCAGGGATTGCTTGATTGGCATGGTATTGTGTTGTCAAAAATATCAACAATGTACAATACCTTAACTGTTGCCAAATGACAATGCGAGCGCTCCCTCAAATATAGGGGGTGTATTCGAAACCGTTGGCGATCAGGGCAGCGACGTTGGCCACATTCTCTTTGCTTTCAGCGAATTCAATCAGGACGAACTCGCGCGAGTAGCCTCCTTTCAGTACGCCCAGCCAGAAATCGAAACCGCCCTGGTCGTACTGGCGGTGCAGCACATTGTTGTAGAGCTTGCCCAGGAAGGCGGCGTCGTCCGGTTTGGCGCCATATAGTTTGGCGAACTCAGCGCTGCCGGTAAACGCGCTCGCCACATCGTTCAACTGGACGCCCCGGTCCGCCATGGCGACCCAGAAACCGAGGCCGACCTTGTCGGGCTTGCGGTCGTAGGCGGCCTGGTAGAGGCGGAACAACTGGCCATTGATGCCGTCAACGTCGAGCGCCACGCTGGTGTCGGCAAACGCCAGGCGCTCCACGCCGCTGAGCCGGTCAAACCCTTCCTCGACGCTCAGCAGCGTGGTTTCGCTCGCGCCTCGGGTCACGGTGTAGTCGCTGCGCTTGCCGCTGAAGACGGCGGTATCCAGGCCGCTGCCGCCGCTCAGGAAATCGTTGCCCAGTAGTCCTTGCAGGGTGTCGTCGCCGGCGCCGCCGCTCAGGGTGTTGGCGGCCTCGTTGCCGATCAGCGTGTCGTGGCCCTTGCCGCCGAAGGCCCGTTCCAGCACGGTGCCGAAATTGATGGTGATCTGGCCGTCGGCGCTGATGGTGGCGGCCTTGCTGCCGATATAGCTCCAGTAGCCGGGGCGCAAATCCAGCACCAGCTTCTGCTCCAGCGCCGTGCCATCGACGGTGTCGATGCCGTTGCCGTCCCACAGCATATTCATGGCCTTGGGGTCGAGCACATAGGTGTTGTTGCCGGAGCGCGCGGTGGGGGCGATGCCATAGACGTATTGCAGCGCCGCCAGGTCGAACGGTGAATAGACCTTGAAATCGCGTGCGTCACAATCGGTGTAGCTCATGACGGTGTACAGCTCCGTTTCTTCGCTATTGGGAAGAAAGGGGCCTGCCCCGACATTGCCATTGGCATCGGCATGGCCGAACGGATGCTTCAGATGCAGTGCATGTCCGATTTCGTGCAGCAGCATTTCGGCCAGGGCGTCGCCGTTGTCGGACGTGGGATCCTGCAGCACGCGGGCGTAGTCCAGCAGCACCGGGCTGCCATGCTCTTCATCGAGCCGGCCGGCATAGCCGCCCGAATTTTCCTGCTCGTTGTTGCCGAACACGATGGTGTGGCTCTGTTCCGTGTTGGTGGTCTGGACGAAGTTGATATTGACGACTGAGCCGATGTACTTCAACACCTGGATCGTCAGTTCCTTCTGCGCTGAGTTGAAAGGCGAGAACTGCTTGCGGTCGGTGGCGGTAAACCAGCTGGCCGGCTGCTGCGCAAAAGCGTAGTAGACGGTGTGCTTGGCACCGAGTTCGTCGGCGATAGCGCCGGCCGTGTCATGACTCAGGGCATCGATCCAGTAGGGCAGTTTTTGTACGCTTTGCCCCCAGGTCCAGCTGACACCATTGGCCGGCTTGATCCAGTTGGCCATGATGATGCCGCTGCTCTTGCCCTCGGTGTCGATGATCCTGGTGTTGCGGTCGCGCACAACATAGTAGTCGTTGCCGGCCCCGCCTTGCAGGATGTCACTGCCGGTGCCGCCATCCAGATAATCGTCGCCCAGGCCGCCCTGCAAGTCATCGTCCCCGGCCCCACCCTCCAGATGGTCGTCGCCACCATTGGCGACCAGCAGGTCATTGCCGCTGCCGCCATACAGCTCATCGTAGCCATCCGCACCCTCCAGCTCATCGTTGCCGGCTCCGCCGTCGAGCAGCGCGCCGACGGTGTCATTGACCGTCGCGCCGTTAATCAAGAGCTGTGGGATGAACAATGAATCGTCGCCATCGCCGCCATACATGGTGTCGCCGCCGCTGCCGTAGAGGGTGTCGTCGCCTTCTAAGCCGTACAGAAGGTCGACACCGAGGCCGCCGCTCAGGGTGTCGTTGCCGGCGTTGCCGTAAAGCTTGTCGTTACCGGCGCCGCCAAACAGCTTGTCGCCGTCGGTATCGGGTTGCCAGCTGCCGTTGATGAAAATACCGCCTGCGTTCAGGACGTCATCGCCATCGTAGCCGTAGATCAGGTCGTTGCCGCCGGCGCCAAATAGCCAGTCGGCGGCATTACTGCCTTCGAGTAGGTCGTCGCCGCTGGTGCCCATGAACGGGGCACCGGCGGTTCCAAGGTATTGTTTGGTCGGCATATCATCGCCTCTTGAAATGTGGGCGTCGCCAGCGGGACTTTGGGCTTGCAGCTACAATGGCTGGCATGAAGAATGTCACTTCGGATTTACATGGCCCAGGACGCGCCTATCTTGGCGGGCTGGCCATTGCCATTGGTGGGGCGGTGCTGTTTTCCACCAAAGCCATTGTAGTAAAGCTGTTGTACCGATTCCAGCTCGATGCGATCACCGTCATCGCTTTCCGGATGCTATTCTCGTTGCCAGTGTTCGCCGCCATCGCGCTGTGGCAGATGCGCACTGCACCTCCGTTAAGCCGCGCCGATGCGTGGCGCCTGATCGGCCTCGGCCTGGTCGGCTACTACCTGTCTTCCTTCCTCGATTTCCTCGGCCTGCAGTACATCACGGTCGGACTGGAGCGCCTGATCCTGTTCCTCACGCCGACCTTTGTGCTGCTGGCGTCGTCGCTCTGGCTCAAGCAGCATATCGGCCGCCGCCAGTGGCTGTCCCTGCTGATAGCGTACGGCGGCATCGTGCTGGTGTTCTGGCACGATGTGCGCGGCGGCGGCAGCAACGTGGCCCTCGGCTCGCTGCTGGTGCTGGGCTCCGCCCTGGCATACGCCCTGTACCTGCTGGCCTCCGGCGAAATGGTGAAGCGGCTTGGCTCGCTGCGCCTGGTGTCGTATGCCATGTGCGTATCGAGCGCGGCTTGCATTGGCCAGTTCTTCCTGCTGCGGCCTGCATCGCTGCTGATGCAGCCGCTCGAGGTGTATGGCCTGTCGCTGGTGAACGGCATCCTGTGCACGGTGATGCCGGTGTTTATGACCATGGTGGCGGTGCAGCGCATCGGCGCCGGCGCGGCCTCGCAGGCCGGCATGGTCGGTCCTGTTTCAACGCTGTTCCTGGGCGCCCTTATCCTGGCCGAACCCGTCACCGGCTGGCAGCTGGCCGGGACGGCGCTGGTGCTGGCCGGTATCTATCTGCTGTCGAACGTGAAAGGTAAGTGACATGAAGCCCCGCATTGCCCTGATTGCCCACGATAAGAAAAAAGACGACATGATTGCGCTGGCGCGCGAGTATGCCGATTTCCTGCGCACCTGCAAGCTGTGCGCGACCGGCACCACCGGCGGCCGCCTGGTCAAGGAGGTTGGCCTGGAGGTGGACCGCAAGCATTCCGGCCCGCTGGGCGGAGACCTGCAGATCGGCTCCATGCTAGTGGAAGGCCATATCGACGCCATCATTTTCCTGCGCGACCCGATGACGCCGCAGCCGCACGAACCGGACATCAACGCCCTGGTGCGTTCCTGCGACGTGCACAACGTGGCCTGCGCCACCAACCTCGCCACGGCCCACCTGGTGCTGTCGCAGCTGAAGGAGGCCTCGCATGGTTAAGGCAATCCGCATGTCCCGCACCGGCGGGCCGGAAGTGATGGAGTATGTCGATGTCGAAGTCGGCGCGCCCGGTCCGGGCGAGGCGACCGTGCGGCATGAGGCGATCGGCCTGAATTTCATCGACGTCTATTTCCGCACCGGCCTGTATCCGCAGCCGCTGCCGGCCGGCCTGGGGCAGGAAGGCGCCGGCGTGGTGGAGGCGGTGGGCGAGGGCGTCACGCACCTGCGCGTGGGCGACCGCGTGGCCTATGCCTGCCGCGTGAACGGGGCCTATGCGCAGGCGCGCAATATGCCGGCCAGCTTCCTGGTGCGCCTGCCCGACGCGATCGGCAGCGACACGGCGGCCGCCATGATGCTGCAGGGGATGACGGTGCAGTACCTGTTCCACAGCACCGCGCCGGTCAAGGCGGGCGACACCATCCTGTTCCATGCCGCCGCCGGCGGCGTCGGCCTGATCGCCTGCCAGTGGGCGCGTGCGCTGGGCGTGAACCTGATCGGCACCGCCGGTTCGGACGAGAAGGTGGCGCTGGCGCTCAAGCACGGCGCGGCGCATGCCATCAACTACAACACGGAGAATTTCACCGAGCGGGTGCGCGAGATCACCGGCGGCAAGGGCGTTTCCGCGGTGTTCGATTCGATCGGCAAGGATACCTTCACCGGCTCGCTCGATTGCCTGCGCCCGCGCGGCATCATGGTCAGCTTCGGCAATGCCTCCGGGCCGGTGGACAACTTCTCGCTGGGCGAATTGGCCTCGCGCGGTTCGCTCTACGTGACGCGCCCGACGCTGTACAGCTATATCGCCACGCGTCCTGAACTGGAAGCCTGCGCGCAGTCGCTGTTCGATGTGGTGGCGCGCGGCGCGGTGAAGGTCGATATCAACCAGCGGTATAATCTGGCCGATGTGGGGCAGGCGCACCGCGACCTCGAAGCGCGCCGCACCACCGGATCCACGATTATTTTGCCCTGAACGACATGACTGACCAGAACCAACCAGCCGACGACGACGGCTCCCCGAAATTTGGCCGGCTGCTGCTGGTGCTGCTGGCGGCGGTGGCGCTGATCGGCGTCCTCACCTTCGCCACCGAAGCGTACTACCGCTGACGATGCGGCGACGGATGATGATCCTGCTGGCCGTCATCCTCGCTGCCTACCTCGCCGTGTGTGCGCTGCTGTTTTTCCGGCAGCGCAGCATGCTCTATTTTCCGCAAGCGTTTGAAGGCGGCGCCGTGCTGGCGCTGGGCGGCGGCGTGCGTGTCGGCGTCACGCTGCACGAGCAGCCGGGGCCTGGCGCCGTGATCTACTTCGGCGGCAATGCGGAGGCGGTGCCGGCCAGCCTGCCGGAGCTGCGGGCGGTGTTTCCCGGCCAGTCGCTATACCTGATGCACTACCGCGGATACGGCGCCACGCCGGGCGAGCCGACCGAGGAGGGCTTGTATGCCGATGCGCAGGCCCTGTTCGAGTACGTGCGCGCGCGCCATCCGCAGGTGACGCTGGTGGGACGCAGCCTGGGCAGCGGCCTGGCCACGCGGCTGGCCAGCGAACGCGCGGTGGACCGGCTGGTGCTGGTGACGCCGTACGACAGCATGGCCGCCGTCGCCGCCCACCATTACCGCTGGCTGCCGGTCGGCCTGCTGCTGCGCGACCGCTACGACTCCGCGCGCTATGCCGCCAAAGTCAACGCCCCCACCACCATCCTCGCCGCCGAACGCGACGAAGTGATCCCGCGCGCCAGCAGCGAAGCGCTGTACCGCAGCTTTCGCCCCGGCCTTGCTACCTTCCACCTGATCCCCGCCGTGGGCCACAATGACATATCCCTGCGGGCCGTGAAATCCGATTGAACTTTTCCGCGCAGGCATGCTCCAAGTTCTCTCAATGTCCAGGCTGGGGAGAGACTCATGAGCAACTCTACTGATCCGTTGGCAGCTGCGTTGGAAGCGGCTGTGATTTCCCAGCGCAAGCTGGAAGAGGAACTGGGCCGGCTTAAAGTTGATATCGTCAGATTGCAAACGAAAGTCGATTATTTGGCCTCGAAGGAGAAACTCGATTTTTCGACGTTCGACTTAGATTTCTACCGATTCGCGGCCGTACTTATCGTCGTGGTTTTTCTGGTAGCCCTTTGCGATCACTGAAACGCAGCGAGTTTGCTGCGGATGGCGCTGCCGGCGGACAGTTGCGGGTTGGAGTAGCCGTCATCCTTGCCGGCCACGATCTCGCGCTGGCGGATGATTTCGCGGGCGGCGGCGTGGGCCTGCTCGAAGGAGCGCGTCTTGCTGCGCAGCTGTTCGTCGAACATGGCGCGGCCGAAGAACGTCAGTTCGGATTTGTAGCCGCAGCCGTAGGAGGTGTGCTCGGCATCGGCCGCCGTCATCACCATGGTGGCGTCGTCTTCCAGCGGCGGAATCCAGCTGCCCGAATAGCAGGCCGACACCGCCACCACGCGATGCTTGATGCCCGCTTCATCCAGCCACTGGCGCAGCATGGCCGGTGTCAGTTCGGTCAGCTCCAGCGGCCAGAAATTGGCCGCCAGCTGCCCCTCGCGCGCGCCGTGCGAGGTGAGGTAAATGAACAGCACGTCCTCCTTCCGGTCCATGGTGCGCGCCAACGAGCGGATCGCGCGCTGCAGGTTCAGCGTGGTAGCCCAGGGCAGCGCCTCCGCCGTTTCCAGATGGTTGACCAGCTGCAGCGTGCGGCCGCCGGTACCGAAACGGCCCGCCATCACCTCCGCCACCATCTGGCTCTCGCGCCGGAATACCTCGTCGCCGTACGGCGCAAACGTCAGCGCATACATATCGACCTGGCCCGGACGCTGCGGCGCCAGCGCCGCCAGTTGGCGCGCCAGCAGCTGCGGCTGCGCCTCCATCAATTCCGCCGTCAGCTTGAGATAGCGCGAAGGCGCGCCGTCGCTGTCGGCCCGTTCGTCCTTGGCCGCGTACCAGAAATCGGGCTGGCGCGCGGTAATGCCCAGCGCCACCACGCCCACCATCAGGCTGGCCGCAATCGCCAGCGGCCAGCGCCGGCCACGCCCGCTGCGCGCCAGCAGCACCAGCGGCGCCAGGACCGACAGCGTAGTGGGCACCGCCCACAGGACCCAGGCGCCCCAGGTGCCCAGATAGCGCACCGACCACTGCTCCGAACCGCTCTTCAGCATCGCGGTGAAGCACAGTCCCATGAACAGGTCGATCAGCACCAGCTGCGCCAGCAGCAAGGTCGCCAGCCGCGCCAGGTCCGGCGCCGCGCCCGGGCGCCCGCTGGGACCGCTGCCGCGCACCAGCAAGGCGTAAAACGGCAGCAGCGCAAACGGCAGCCAGCCGGTGGCAATCGCCTGCCAGTAAAACTGCGCCGGCCCGTCGATATACAGGCGCTGGAACAACACCCCCAGCGCCAGTTCCAGTGCGATCAGCGCCGTGACGACGCCCGGTCCGGTGCGCAAGCCATCCCAGCGCGGCGAACGGAAAAGGGCGGTGGATGCGCCTTCACGCAGCCACCGCCCCAGCGAACGGAAGAAATTATTGGAGCTCAAGGTCTACGCGCCTGGCCTTGCCACTTTCCCCTGGGAAGCCGGTAAAGGCGCTCTGCACCAGGGCCGGCATCACCAGCGGCGTCGACTGCTTGCGGCTGGTGTTCTGCACGGTCACATCGAACAGCTTTTTGCCGCTCAGGTTATTGATCGTCACGCGCAGCTGGCGGTCGTAATTGTGCTGGATGGTTTCGCGCACTTCCATCGGGCCCCAGTACCACGGGTCGTAATACGGACGGTAGAAGCGGCCATAGTAGCCAAAGTGGCGGTAACGGTAGGGGTAATAGCCGAAGCGCGAATAACCCCACGGGCTTGGCCCGAACATGAACGGATCGGTCGCGGTGTACACCTTGACCGGACGGTCCACGGTGCTGAACTGCATGCCAACGCGCAGCTTGGCGTCGCGCCCGCTGGCGGCCTGGCTGAAGCCCAGTTTGGCCAGCTCGCCGCTGACCAGGTTCTGGTAGCTGCGGTATTCCAGCGTATCCTCGCCCGGCGGCGGGGTTTCAAAGATATAGGTTTTTTCCTGCAGGTCGGCCGGCCACTCATGGAAGACCGTGACATTGCTGCGCAGGGTGGTGGCGCAGCCGCTCAGCAGCAGGGTGGTGGCTGCCACCAGGATGGCTAGCGCTTTCATAATCGTGCTCCTCTATCTACTTATAGGCCAGTTTAGTCTGGCAACATGCATTTCACCTAATTATTACAGAATGTTACCGCCATAGGGAGATGGGAAAAGAAACGGGCGTCCGCCCCGTCTGGTATTGGTAAAATAGCCTTCTTTGTCCTTGTTTGCCCAGACCATGCGTACCGACAGCCCGCAAACGATTTACCGCAAAGACTACACCCCGCCCAGCTACCTGGTGGAAACGGTGGAACTGGGCTTTGACCTCGATCCCGCCTGCACCATCGTCGCCAACCGCGTCCAGCTGCGCCACAACCCGGACAGCAAGAGCCGCGACCTGGTGCTGCACGGCGAGGCGATCGAGCTGGTCGCCCTGCGCATGAACGGCGTAATGCTGCAGCCGAGCCAGTACCTTGTTGCCAACAATACGCTGACGATCCGCAACGCGCCGGTCAACGTGCTGCTGGAGATCGAAACCACCTGCTGCCCGGCCGAAAACACCACGCTGTCCGGCCTGTACACCTCCGGCAGCGGTTTCTATACCCAGTGCGAGGCCGAAGGTTTCCGCCGCATCACCTATTTCCCGGACCGTCCGGACGTGATGGCGCGCTACACCGTGATGCTGCGCGCCGACAAGGAGCAGTACCCGGTGCTGCTCTCCAACGGCAACCTGCTGGAACAGGGCGAGTTGGGCGACGGCCGCCACTATGCCAAGTGGGAAGACCCGTTCAAGAAGCCGTCCTACCTGTTCGCCCTGGTCGCCGCGCGCCTGGTGTGCCAGGAAGAGACCTTCACGCTGAAGTCGGGCCGCGAAGTGCTGCTGCAGGTGTGGGTGGAAGACGGCAACCTGGACAAGACCGACTACGCCATGGAGTCGCTCAAGAACTCGATCCGCTGGGACGAGGAACGCTGGGGCCTGGAGCTGGACCTGGACCGCTTCATGATCGTCGCCGTCAGCGACTTCAATATGGGCGCGATGGAAAACAAGGGCCTGAACATCTTCAACACCAAGTTCGTGCTGGCCAACCCGCGCACCGCCACCGATATCGACTACTCCGGCATCGAAGCGGTGGTGGGCCACGAATACTTCCACAACTGGACCGGCAACCGCGTGACCTGCCGCGACTGGTTCCAGCTGTCGCTGAAGGAAGGCCTGACCGTTTTCCGCGACCAGGAATTCAGCGCCGACATGATCGGCACCGAGAGCGGCCGCGCCGTGACCCGCATCGACCAGGTGCGTACCTTGCGCCAGGCCCAGTTCCCGGAGGACGCCGGCCCGATGGCGCACCCGGTGCGTCCCGACTCCTTCGTCGAGATCAACAACTTCTACACCGTGACCGTGTACGAAAAGGGCGCCGAAGTGGTGCGCATGTACCAGACCTTGCTGGGCCGCGAAGGCTTCCGCAAGGGCATGGACCTGTATTTCGAGCGCCATGACGGCCAGGCCGTGCAGTGCGACGACTTCCGCGCCGCGATGGCCGATGCCAATGGCCGCGACCTGACGCAGTTCGAGCGCTGGTACAGCCAGGCCGGCACGCCGATTGTCAGCGCCACTGGCCGCCACGACGGCGCCAGGCAGGTGTACGAGCTGACGCTGCGCCAGTCCTGCCCCGCCACGCCGGGCCAGAGCGAGAAGCAGCCGTTCCACATTCCGGTGGCGGTCGGCCTGCTGGACCGCGACGGGAAGGACCTGATCCCGACCAAAGTGCTGGAACTGACCAAGGCCGAACAGACCTTCCGCTTCGAAGGCGTGGCCCAGGCGCCGGTGCCGTCGATCCTGCGCGACTTCTCGGCGCCGGTGGTGCTGGAGTACCCGTACACCGACGAGGAGCTGCTGCACCTGTTCCGCTACGACAGCGACCCGGTCAACCGCTGGGAAGCCGGCCAGCGCCTGGCGATGGAACGCCTGCTGTCGCTGACCAAGGCGGTGCTGGAAGGCCAGCCGCTGAAGCTGGACGACACCTATGTCGCCGCCCTGCGCGCGGTGCTGACCGACACCGGCCTGGATGCCGCCTTCCGCGAGCAATGCCTGATCCTGCCGTCGGAAACCATCATCGCCGAGCAGATGGAAGTGGTGCACCCGCAAGCCATCCACAGCGCACGCCAGTTCATGCGCCACGCCATCGGCAACGCCCTGCGCGCCGAGCTGCTGCAAGTGTATGGCGCCAACGCCACGCCTGGCCCGTACAGCCCGGACGCCGTCTCTGCCGGCAAGCGTGGCCTGAAAAACGTGGCGCTGGCCTACCTGCTGGTGCAGCCGAGTGCGGAAGCGGTCAAGCTGGCCGGCGAACAGTTCGCCGCCGCCACCAATATGACCGACCGCGCCGCCGCACTGTCCTCGCTGATCTACAGCGGCGCCGACGCCGGCAAGCAGCTCGATGCCTTCTACAAGGACTTCAAGGGCGAGGCGCTGGTGGTGGACAAATGGTTCGCCATGCAGGGCTCCGCACCGCACACCAATGTGGCCAAGGTGCGAGAGCTGATGAAGCATCCGGCCTTCACGCTGAAGAACCCGAACCGCGCACGCAGCCTGCTGTTCAGCTTCTGCAACCAGAACCCGTCGCAATTCCATGCCGCCGACGGCAGCGCCTACGAATTCTGGGCCGAGCACGTGATCAAGCTCGACGCCCTGAACCCGCAGGTGGCCGCCCGCCTGGCGCGCAGCATGGACCGCTGGCGCCGCTACGCGCCGGCGCTGCAAGTACATATGCGCCACGCGCTGGAAAAAGTCGCCGCCGCAACGCCGCTGTCGAACGACGTGATGGAAGTCGTCAGCAAAGCGCTGGCCAACTAATTATTTTCAAAACCAAGGGTAAAAATGAAACGTATCAGCCTGACCCAATACCTCGTTGAAGAACAACGCCAGCACCATTCGATCCCGGCCGAACTGCGCTTGCTGATCGAAGTGGTGGGCCGCGCCTGCAAAACCATTTCCCACAGTGTCGGCAAGGGCGCGTTGGGCGAAGTGTTGGGCGCACTCGAAAGCGAAAACGTGCAGGGCGAAGTGCAGAAGAAGCTGGACGTGATCTCCAACGAAATCCTGCTGGAAGCGAATGAATGGGGCGGCCACCTGGCGGCGATGGCGTCGGAAGAGATGGAAGACATCCACCCGATCCCTAACCGCTACCCGAAAGGCGAATACCTGCTGGTGTTCGACCCGCTGGACGGCTCCTCCAACATCGACGTCAACGTCTCCATCGGCACCATCTTCTCCGTGCTGAAGGCGCCGGAAGGCATGGCCAGCCCGACCGAAAAAGACTTCCTGCAGCCAGGCGCCAAGCAAGTGGCAGCCGGCTACGCCGTGTACGGCCCGCAAACCCTGCTGGTGCTGACCACCGGTAACGGCGTGAACTGCTTCACCCTGGACCGCGAGATGGGCTCGTGGGTGCTGACCCAGCGCAATATGCAGATTCCGGTGAAGACCAAGGAATTCGCCATCAACGCCTCCAACCAGCGCCACTGGCACGCACCGGTGCAGCGCTATATCGGCGAACTGCTGGCCGGCTCCACCGGCCCGCGCGGCACCGACTTCAATATGCGCTGGATCGCCTCCATGGTGGCCGACGTGCACCGCATCCTGAACCGCGGCGGCATCTTCATGTACCCGGCCGACAACCGCGACCCGTCCAAGCCAGGCCGCCTGCGCCTGATGTACGAAGCCAACCCGATGGCCTTCATCGTCGAACAGGCCGGCGGCATGGCCACCGACGGCAAGCGCCGCATCCTCGACATCCAGCCGGAGAAGCTGCACCAGCGCGTGCCGGTGTTCCTCGGCTCGCGCGACGAAGTGGCGCTGGTGACCAGCTACCACCAGGAGTAAATGCATTTATTGCAACACGCGCTTGCGCACGCGCCAGCGCGTCGTTATAATCCGGACTCTTTGCCGGTGTAGCTCAGTTGGTAGAGCAGCTCATTCGTAATGAGAAGGTCGGGAGTTCGATTCTCTTCTCCGGCACCAGGACGTACAAAAGCCCTGTCAGATCAACGATCTGGCAGGGCTTTTTCGTTTCAGGCGTTGTTAGTCAGGGCCACCGGGGGGGCGTATTTGCTCCACCTCAATGGGGCGCGGGGGCGTCGCTGCCTGGCTGCTCGGGTGGCGGGAAATTTACCCGTTCGCGCTCAATGACGAGCGGCAGGTTGCGCATGTGGGTGTGGATGGAGCCGATGTATTCGCCCAGCACGCCGATAAAGAATGCCTGCACCGCGCCAAAGAAGAAGATGCCGATCAGCATGGGCGCCATGCCCAGCTCAAACGAATTCCACAACAGCAGCTTGGCGATCAGGAAGGCAAACGCCACCAGCAGGCTTAGCAAGGACAGCACAAAGCCCGCCATCGTCATCAGCCGCAGCGGTACTTTGGAATGCTTGGTAACGCCCAGCATCGCGACATCGTACAAGGCATAGAAATTGATCTTGCTCACACCGCGTTCGCGCCGCGGCTGCACGAACGGCACTTGCGCAATGGGGAAGCCGATTTCGCAGATCAGGCCGCGGAAGTAGGGGTAGGGGTCCTTCACTTGGCGCAGGATCTGGATCACTTCCTTGTCGTACAGGCCAGCGCCGGTCGCATTCTGGATCAGCGGCACTTCGGAAATGCGCGACATGAAGCGATAGAAGGCTTTGCGCAAGGAAAACATGGCGCGCCCTTCCTTGCTCTCAGGCTTGACCGCCATCACCGCCTTGAACCCCTGCTCCCATTTGCGCAGGAATTGCGAAATCATTTCCGGCGGATCCTGCAGGTCGGCGACGATCATGACGACGGCATCGCCTTCCGCCTGCAGCAGCCCGTGGTGCGGCGAGCGGATCGGGCCGAAGTTGCGCACGTTGACGATCAGTTTGACGCGCTTGTCGCTGGCAGCCCAGTGCTTGATCTTGTCGATCGTGCCGTCGGTTGAACAGTTGTCGATGAAGATATGCTCGTAGTCGTAGGGCTCGTTCGCCATGACGGCTGCAATGCGCGTTACCAATTCGTCGACATTGCCCTCTTCGTTGAAGCAGGGAGTAACGATGCTGATCAATTTACGCATGGTGGAAGACAAAGCGTTTGTGGAGGATATAAGTAAGCGCCGCCATCGGCAGCAGCAGGACGGCCCCGGCGGCATAGGCATTGAGGCCCATCCTGGTCAGCAGCGCCAGGGCGGCCACGTTCACCAGGTAAGCCAGCAGGTACACGCCAACGAAGCGTACAAAGCGCGAATTATCGCGCGAGTTGAACACCAGCTGGCCGAAACTCTTGAAGTTGAACAGCACGCCCAGCACGGTCGCCAGCAGCGAAGCCACCGAATAATGCAGCCCCAGGTACAGCAGCACGGAAAAACAGCCGTAGCCGAACAGCGTGTTCAGTACCCCGACCGCCAGGTAGCGCACAATTTCGTTCATTGCCGTGGCATGGCCTGCGGCTGCTTGACCAGTGCACGCACGTCGGGCCTGGACAGCGGCGCCAGGTAGTGCCAGGGTTTGCCGTTGACCTGCACGAAGTCTTCATGCTCATGCAGGTAGCGGTCGCCCGGCTGCAGGGCGCGCTGGATTTCCAGCAGCGGCGTCACGCTGCCCACCAACAGCAGCAGGGTAATGATGGTGCGGCGCAGCGGCAGGGCGGTGTGCCAGGCGTCGATGGTGCACAGCATGAGGATGGTCAGCGCCGGGATACTGCCGCGCATCAGCAAATCATTACCGGGGCCGTAGGACATCCAGGGCAGGACCACCAGCTCCAGCAGGCCGATGACCAGCAGCGCCGGCCGTTCGCCGCCGCGCATCACGGCCCAGGCCAGCAGAACCCATTCCACCAGGCTGAGCAGGACGAAGCCTACCACCTGCATCAGCAGCTCCTGGGTGCCGCCTTCAATCGGCCGCACACCCATGGTGAAGAAGCGCCAGATCACAAGGGTGACCGGCAGCAGCGCCCAGAGCGGCAGGCTCAGGCTTTCCTTGGCAAGGCCTTGCCAGCCCTGGCGCTGCCACACGCACCACAGCAGCATCGGCAGCAGGCCCATGGCCACCAGCGGCGCCCAGAAAATAACCCCAAGCAGTATCAGGGCGGCCGGGATGGCAGCCAGGCCGTGCTGGCGGTGGCGCCAGGCGATGACCGCCGCCAGCCATCCCGGCAGGCAATGGTTCGGCACCCAGAACAGCTGGGTACTATTGGAACTCAACTGGCCCCAGCCCAGCCACCATTCGATATGGCGGCCAATGCCAAGCGCGGGACGGTCCAGCATCAGCCAGCCCACGATATCCATGCCGCTGAAGAAGACGGCAATCAGCAGGGCGGTGCGCCAGGCGCCGCGCTGGCGTTCGGGACGGGCGCCCACCACCAGGTAGAGGAACAGCGCCGTGCCGAGTGCGGTCCAGATCCACAGCATGACGCGCGCGCCGTGCAGGGAGCTGAGCTTGCCAGCCAGGGCCGGCACCATGTAATAGCCGAGCGGGACGCGCAGGATCAGGTCCGCGCCCTCCTGCTGCCCATAGCTGGCAGGCCAGCTGCCGACCACCAGGTCGCGCAGCAGCGACATGCGGGTGGTCCAGTCGCGGTTGAGGAAAAAGCCGTCGGTCAGGCCGCTCAGGCTGACCCACAGCACCGTCAGGGCGGCGACGCCAGCCAGTTCGGCCTTGCTGAAGCCGGGCTGGCCGGCGCTGTTGCGCTGGCGGGCGCGCCACACCAGCAGGCAAGCCGGCAGCATGGCGCCGGCCAGCGGCAGGGCGTACGGCAGCTTCAGCCAGCCCAGCACGAAGACAAAGACCGGCAGCAGCAGATAGCCCGCCGCCAGCATTTCAAGCACATCGAGACCACGTCCCGTGGGGGGATTCGGCAAGTGGCGCGTTGCCGCGGCAGGGTTGGGTTGGTTCTTTGTCATCGGCGCGGCAGGGGAGGTGATTATTTATCAATTGCAACAAAATTATTGCACCTGCCCGCGCCGCGCGTCAAACGAATGTGGCGTTCAGAACTCCACCCACTCGCCGCTGGTGTCGCGCACCACACTGGCTTTGCTGCGGGCGCGCGGCGGGATGGTGTGCTGGGCCGGCGCCGGTTGCGGCAGGGCGGCGCGGGCCGCCGGCTTGCTCCTGGCCTTGGCCGGGGCAGCGGGGGCCTTGGCCGGCGCGCGCGGCGCCGCTGCCACCGTGATGGCGGCGCTGGTGGCGGCCTTGTGCAGGGTGAACACGGCCACCAGTTCGGTCAGCTGGCTGGCCTGCGTCTGCAGCGATTCGGCGGCGGCAGCGGCTTCCTCCACCAGGGCGGCGTTTTGCTGGGTCACATGGTCCATTTCGGAGATCGCCTGGTTGACCTGGTCGATGCCGGTCGACTGCTCGGCGCTGGCGGCCGAGATTTCCGCCATGATGTCGCTGACGCTGGCGATGCTGGCCACCACTTCATCCATGGTGCGGCCGGCCTGGTCGACCAGCTTGCTGCCATTCTCGGCGCAGGCCACCGAGTTCTCGATCAGGGCCTTGATCTCCTTGGCGGCTTCCGCCGAGCGGTGCGCCAGGGTGCGCACTTCGGTGGCCACCACGGCGAAGCCACGGCCCTGTTCACCGGCACGCGCCGCTTCCACCGCGGCGTTCAGGGCCAGGATATTGGTCTGGAAGGCGATGCTGTCGATCACGGAAATAATATCGACCACGCGTTTCGACGCTTCGTTGATGGCGCCCATGGTATCGACCACCTGCGCCACCACGGCGCCGCCGCGCGTCGCCACTTCGGACGCGTTGGCGGCCAGCTGGTTGGCCTGGCGCGCATTGTCGGCGTTCTGGCGCACGGCGGACGTCAGTTCCTCCATCGACGAGGCGGTTTCCTCCAGCGAACCGGCCTGCTGCTCGGTGCGCGAGGACAGGTCCTGGTTGCCGGCCGCGATTTCCTGGGTGGCGGTGTTGATGGTGTCGGTCCCGGCGCGTACCTGGCCGACGATCTGCGCCAGGCTGTCGCGCATGCGGCGCAGGGCGAACAGCATGCTCGATTCATCATTTGGTTTGGTGTGGATGTCCACCGCCAGGTCGCCGCCGGCGATGCGGGCGGCGATGTGCGCCGCTTCGGCCGGCTCCCCGCCCAGCTGGCGCAGCAGGCCGCGCGTGATCCAGGCGCCCAGCCCGAGGCCCATCAGCGCGCTGCCGACCACCAGCATGATCATGAAGTTGCGGCTGGACTGGTACAGCTCGACCGATGCCTGGGCCGCGTCGGCGGCGTTCTTCTCCTTCATGCGCGCCAGTTCCGACATGCGCTCGTCGGCCGCGTTGGAAATATTGGCCATCGAGCCCAGCACAAAAGTCACCAGTTCGCGGCTTTCCTGCAGCGGTTCTGCCTTGGCGCGGCGCACGGCTTCCTGCACCCCCTGTTCATAAGCATCGAGCTCGCTGTGCAGCTTGGCCAGCGATTCGCGGCCCTTCGGCGAGTAGAAGCGCTTGTCGGCTTCGGCCAGGTTGCTGCGCATCTCGGCGCGGCCTTTTTCAATGCGCGACAGGTATTTGTCGCGTTCCTGTTCGGTGGCGGAAAGCAGCAAGCCGCGCAGCGAGCGGCCGATGAAGATCAGGTTGATATTGGCTTCCTTGATATAGGACAGGCCCAGCAGCTCGCGCTCGTAGACGCGTTCGCCCATATCGTTCATCTTGCTCATGTTCACGATGCCGATGCCGGCCACGATGGCGCCCACCAGGGCAATGGCTGCAAAGCCGCCCAGCAGGCGGGTGCCGACTTTCATGTTTTTCAGGTTCATGGGAATTCTCCTCAGGCGGCCAGTGGGAGCGGGGCGGACGCGGTGACGTCGGCCAGCAGGGTGGACAGGTCGGTCAACTGCAGCAGGCGCTCGTCCACGGTCGCGATGCCGGTCAGGTAGTCATGGCGGAAATTGCGGCCGCTCGGTGGCGGCGGCTTGATTTGCGAAGCTTGCAGGCTGACCACATCGGACACACTGTCGACCACGATGCCGATTTGCTGCTCGCCGACCGCCAGCACGATCACCACCGTGAATTCGTTGTAGAGCGCCTGGCCCATGCCCAGCTTCAGGCGCAGGTCGACGATCGGCACGATCAGGCCGCGCAGGTTGACCACGCCTTTCAGGAACTCCGGCGCGTTGGCCAGGCGCGTCACGGCGCTGTAGCCGCGCAGCTCGCGCACTGCGTGGATGTCGATGCCAAACTCTTCCGTACCGAGACGGAAGGCCAGCACTTCGGAGTGTTCATTGTCGTGTGCCATATTTTCCTCGTCGTATGGGCGAGCAAAGGCAGTCCGATGGCGGATGCAGCTCGCAGTGGTTTTAATTCGGAATGCTTATTTCGGCGGAGGCGGGGCCGAAGGGTGGGATGCTGATGTGGCCCCGCCGGGGAGGCGGGGCAGCAGGTACAGATTGGATTCTAGTCCGCAAATTGCGGAACATAATCTCCAATTGTCACTGTGGAATATTGACCACAGTCAATGTGACAGGCGCTCAGTAGCTGGCGATGGCTGCCGGCTGGCCGTTCTTGAAGTTGAAGATGGTGACTGGCGACGATTTCATATCGCCCTTGGCGTCGAAGGCGTAAGTGCCCGACACACCCTTATAGCTGCCGGCGGCGATATCGGCGCCCACCTTGGCCGGGTCGACCGAGTTCACTTTCTGCATGGAAGCCGCGTACATCAGCACCGCGTCGTAGTAGGCCGAGGCGTAGACGTCCGGCTCGGCATTGAAGCGCTTTTTGAACTTGGCCTTGAAGGCCGGGCCGGAAGCGGCCTTGTCCAGCAGCGCGCCGCCCTGGGCGCACAGCACGTTGTCGCCCACGGCGTCGCCGCCCAGCTTGCCCATTTCAGCGGTGCAGATGGTGTCGCCGCCCAGCAGCTTGGCCTGGATGCCGAGCTGCTTCATCTGGCGCGCCATCGGCGCGCCCTGCGGGGCATAGCCGCCAAAGAACACGGCTTGCACGTTCTTCGATTTCAGCTTGGTCAGGATGGAAGTGAAGTCGACTGCCTTGTCGGTGGTGTATTCGTGGCCGGCCACCTGCAGGCCGGACGTGCGCGCCTGCTTCTTGAATTCTTCCGCCAGGCCCTGGCCGAAGGCGGTGCGGTCGTCGATCACGGCCACGTTTTTCACCTTCAGCTCATTGGCGGCGTACAGCGCCATCTTGGAGCCGAGCTGGGTGTCGCTGGCGTTGATACGGAAGATACCTTTGTAACCTTGTTGCGTTAACTTTGGGTTGGTGGCGACCGGCGCGATCAGGGCGCCGGCTTCGTTGTAGATGCGCGAAGCGGGAATCGCCACGCCCGAGTTGTAAGGGCCGACCACGTATTTAACGCCGGCATCGGCCAGCTTCTGCGCGGCGGAGACGCCGGCTTTCGGGTCGCCCTGGTCGTCTTCCGACATCAGCTCGAATTTGACTTTCTTGCCGCCGATGGTGATCGGCTTGGCGTTCAGCTCCTCGACGGCCAGGCGGGCGCCGTTTTCATTGTCCTTGCCGGAGAAAGCCTGCGCGCCGGACAGCGGGCCGCTGTGGCCGATCTTTACCACCATATCCTGGCCTTGTGCACTTGCCGCCAGTGCCAGCAGCGCGAGCGCGCCAACCGTTTGCTTCAGCTTCATCTGGGTTGTCCCCTTTGTTTGGTAATGCCGTGATTATCCACAACTTTGCAATTGGGGCAAGCTGCGGGCGTGTCGAAAGCGGCATAGCCGCCCGGCTTCAGTCCGAGGGACGGCGCTTGGCGAGGATAGCGTTGATGCGCTCGATCAAGCCATCGTCGCGCTCGCGTGCGATGGCGAAGAACTGCTGGTTTTCCAGCTGCACCGGGTTGGGCAGGACGACCGGGCGCACCGAGTCCGGCAGGCCCAGCTCGCGCGCCAGCGGACGGGCGATGGCGCCCAGTTCCGCCTCCAGCTGGGCGGGGCTGCGGCCGCTGGGCTGGAAAAACAGTACGGCGTCGACCCGTTGCATCAGCAGGCGGCGCACCCGCAAGGCGCGCGAAGAGGGGTCGTCCGCCACGTGGAACAGTTTGCCGCGCGCCTGCTCAAACGCCTCGCCATAGCCATAGCCGCGCACGGCGCCCACGGTTTTTCCTTGCAGGTCGGCCAGGCTGGAGAACGTAAACGTGTTGTCGTTGCGGGTTGCCAGCCATAGCGTATTGCTGAGTGCAGCTGCGCTGTAGTTCAGTGCCGCCAGCCGCGGCTCGTTCTTGGGCAGCCCGAACACCAGGCCTTCGCCGCTGCGGGCACTGCGTTCCACCCGCGGCCACGGATAGCGCCGCAGTTCGAATCGGATGCCCAGCTCGCGCTCAAGCAGTGCGAAGAGCTTGGTTTGCCGCGATGGCAACGGCCGCGGCTTGCCGTTTTCATCCAGCGCCTGGCCAATGATCAGGGGCAGCACCGCCGGGGGCGCGGCGCGCAGCGGCAGGCCGGCCAGCCCCGCAACCAGTACTGGGCAGTAACGCAGCAGGAGGCGCCGGGCGGAAGAGGCCATGATCTTCAGCTTAGCCGCTCCGCAGGCGGATGTTGGAATTGTCTTGCAAGGAACGGACGCGGCCAGATGGCCGCAGCGCATTACGTTGCGCGGCGTGTCTTGGGCAGGGAGGCCGGCTTTTGCTGCTTGGCGAGGGCGGCGTTGATGCGGTCGATCAGGCCGTCGTCCTTGCCTTTGGCGACGGCGAAAAATTGCTGGTTTTCAACTTGCACCGGGTGCGGCAACACGCTCAGGGTGATGCCGTACGGGAGCGACAGTTCGCGCGCCAGCGGGGCGGCGAAGCTGCGCAGGTCGGCTTCCACTTCGGCCGCGTTCTGCCAGCTTGGCTGGTAGAGCAGGACGGCGTCCACCCGTTTCAGCAGCAGGCGCTGCAAGCGGGTGGCGCGCGACGGGATGTCGTCTTCCACGCGGAACAGCTTGTTGCGCGCTTGCTCGAATTCATCGCCGTAGCCGTAGCCGCGTACGGCGCCGATGGTCTTGCCTTTCAGGTCGGCCAGCGATTCGAAGGGGAAGGTGGCGTCGCTGCGGGTGACCAGCCATAGCGTGTTGCGCATGGCGGGATCGCTGTAGCGCAGGTCGCGCAGGCGCTCGGCGCTTTTCGGCAGGCCGAAGATCAGGCCGGCGCCGCCGCGGGCATTGCGCTCGGCGCGCGCCCAGGGGTACATGCGGACTTCGAACTTGACCTCCAGCTCCTGCTCCAGGTATTCGAACAGCTTTTGCTGCCAGGCGCGCAAGGGCTTGAGCTTGCCGTTTTCATCCAGCGCTTCACCGACGATCAGGGTGACGGCTTGCGGATCGGCCTTGGCGGGTAGGCCAAGGGCGCTGGCAAACAGCATGGTGGAGGTGCGCAACAGGCGGCGGCGGGCGGGGGACGTCATTTTTCCGATTATGCAGATGTCTGGTACTTGGGACCAGCACTATGGCTGTTCAGTAGTGTTTCGCAGCAACATAGTCTTTGCTTTCAGGCATTGTTGTCGATATGGCTTCCTGGCGCGGCGCCGGGCTCGCCGCCAGCCGGGCCGCCGCTTCCGCCTGGGGTGGCGGATTGCCGGTTTTGCTCGGGCTGCGGGCGTGGGCTGTTGCGGCCGGCGGCGGTTTCGGCTGGCCTTGGGACGGGGCGGGCCTGGACCGGCACCACCGGCGGCGTCGCGGGGATGGCTTGTGGCGCCGGGACGCGCTCGGTGGCGGGCGCGGCTGCCGGTGGCCGTCCAGCTGCGGCGGCGATGTCGCCAGTGCGGTAGGCGGCGACAGCGGCCGCAATCGCCGGGTCGGCGGCTTGCTGGCGCAATGCCTGCTGGGTGGTTGGCGCGGCGGCGTTGC